>CAJPRB010000055.1:0-10265 GCA_905372925.1 uncultured Streptococcus sp. | reverse complement strand
GCTCTGATTCGGAAGAACTCCACCACTCTGATTCTGAGTGACTTTGGGATTCGGATATGGATTCCCACTCGCTCTGGCTTAGGCTATAGAACTCGGACTCGGAAACACTCTGACTGGCTTGCTCTGATTCGGAAGAACTCCACCACTCTGATTCTGAGTGACTTTGGGATTCGGAAATCGATTCCCATTCACTCTGGCTTAGGCTATAGAACTCAGACTCGGAAACACTCTGGCTCGCTTGTTCTGATTCACTCAAGGAAAGGGACTCGGAGACACTAGGATTTTGATCATAAGAAAGGGACTCTGAGTACGCAATACTTTCACTCAAAGAGAATGCATCCGTATCCTGACAAAGGGACTCCCCTGTCAAATGCTCAGAAACAGAGAGGCTATCAACCAAGGAAAGGGACTCAAATTCAGATTCTGAAGAAGAGACCACTAATGAGTAGTTCTCAGACATGGACTCTCGAAGCGAGAATCCTTTTGCTGATATACTCTGGCTAAACGACTCACTGTACGAATCTGCGACAGAAAGGCTGAGGGAAGCTAAAGCGCTAGTTGACAAACTCTGACTAACATCCCTTATCAAGTCAGCTACACCCAGACTGTTCCTTTCCTGAAAGTCTTCTAAGGCTTCCATGACAGAAACTGATTCTGTTGGTAACTCAAGATCTTCACTAGCACTCAGAATAATTTCCTTTTGCTCTTTGAGTTTTCGACTAACGGGCTTTGATCTAGTTGCATCCAGGCTACGGTAATCACTATCTTCCCTACCCTTTTGCTTAAACTTTGATATCAAACGTTTAAATCCCTTTAGCTCTTCGTTATTATTTTTGCTCATAATATGATTTTCTCCAAAAATACAGTTATATCATCATTATAAAGTCTACAACAGAATCTGTCAAAGCATTAGCCAAAGAAAACTTCTAACTTCCCAGAAGGCTTAATATTAATGTAACTCAATGCCATATTTTTTATAATGTTTAGATTTATATCTGCATTCATTCTTTTGTATGATTTAAAAGCTTCTTTATGAAACTCAAAGACAGGATTTTTTTGGGCATACCCTTGACTAGACACCAAACCTTGAAATTGCTGTAAATAGTCAACTTGCTCAACCCAACAGTCATCTATTGCTCTCAAAACAACAGTTCGTTGAAATTGATTGAACAACTCTGAATCCTTGATTTTATCTTTTTTCTGCTGGTATTCTGAAACAAGGAGGTCAGATAAAAACTTTTTAACTTGCCGCAAATCCGTGACATCTAGATCATCTGGAATATCATCGCAGTAATAACTAATGTTATCCAAAACAAAGCGAAATAAATCCGCCCGCTCTTTAAACGGTGTTTTACTTGTATAAATGTCCACTGCATCCGATAGGATAGATAAGAAATAAGTCAAATCAAAGTCTGGATGAGAGATGAGCTTATTACGCTTATTGTAGATAATCTGTCGCTGAATACGGATACTTTCATCATATCGTTCCGTTGAACGTCTGGAAGCCGCTGACGCGTTATCACTATTCTTCTGAGCCTCTTCAACCGCATGTCTAATACGACGAGAGGTCAAATGAATCTTTTGTTTTTCCTCTGGTTTTGCAATTTCTTTGTGATAGTACTCACTAATCCATTTGCTACCAGACTTGGAAATAAGATCATCCTCAAGAGAAATAAAGAATTTGCTCAACCCTGGAGCGCCTTGTCGTCCGGCACGACCACGAAGCTGCAAATCCACTCGCTCACTGGACATTCTCTCTGTTCCAACAACAGCAAGTCCACCCAACTCAGCAACCCCTTCTTCCAAGATAATATCTGTTCCACGACCTGCCATTGATGTTGCTACCGTCACTGCAGAGCGTCTACCAGCCAGTGCGATCATCTCAGCCTCTTTCGCTGCATTATGGGCGTTCAACACATTATGGGCGATTCCCTCTTGGAGTAAGAGCATAGAATAAATCTCAGACATTCCAACCGATCCTGTCGCAATTAAAACTGGCTGACCTTTTTTATGTAATTTTTTGATATACTCCAATGAAGCATATAACTTTTGAGGAATCGTGAGATAGATTTCATCTGGATAATCAATTCGTAAATTGGGTTTTCGTGTAGGAACAACTACGACTCCTAAGTCGTAAACGTCTCTGAACTCCTCCTCACAAACTTTACCAGTACCCGTCATTCCTGCTAATTTTGGAAACATTCTAAATAAATTTTGATAGGTAATAGAGGCCATCGAACGAGTTTCCAATGTGATTTTCACACGTTCTCTGGCTTCTAGTGCTTGGTGCAGTCCTGATTGGAGTTTGTTTCCTTCCAAGAGACGTCCTGTCGCCTCATCCATCAGTTTAACTTCGCCATTATCCACTGTGTACTGACGATCTTTTTCAAACAAGTGGTTAGCCCTCAAAGCTAGGTTAATTTGGCGAATGAGCTGGTAATTATCTGGATCATAGGCATTCTGAACGCGGAAATAAACCTCTGCTTCCTTTACTCCTTTTCTCGTCAACCATACAGACGTCCGAGTGGAGTCTAGATTAAAATCTTCCCCTTCTTTTAGAGTTTTTACAAACTCATCACACGAGAGAAAGAGGTTGGATTGAACCCGAGGAGAACCTGAAATGATTAGGGGCATCTGCGCACTATCTAGCAAGGCTGCATCTACTTCATCGACCAAACAAAAATAAAATTTTGGCAAAAACTTCTTTGATTGAGATGTCGCCAAGTTTTCTTCTAGGTAATCAAACCCTAACGCACTATGTGTTGTATAGACAATATCATTCTTATAGATTTGTTGTTTTTGAGGAATTTTAAGTTTTTTTGTCGGATCGTCCGAGACACCAACCCCAACTGTCATTCCTAAAAATCGAAAAACGGGTGCCATTTGTTTAGCATCACGCACTGCCAAATATTCATTGGCCGTGACTAGGATTGTACTTTTTTCCGTCAAAGCATTTAGGTATAAAGGAAGGATAGCTGTCAAGGTTTTTCCTTCCCCTGTTCTCATTTCTGCAATCTGATTGTCTTGCATAACCAAGGCCCCTAAAACCTGAACATCATAAGGATATAATCCTAATACACGCTTGGCTGCCTCACGAATGGTTGCATACGCTTCCGGCAAAATGGACTGCAAGCTTTCTCCTCCAGAAAGGCGTTCTTTAAACCATTTTGTCTGAGCTTGCAGTTTCTCATTTGACATAGCTGCATAACTATCAGATAGTTTATTAACCTTCTCCAAAATCTTTTTGTAACGCATTAGTTTATAGGAGTTGGTCAAATTGAATCGTTTAGTTTTCATTCTCTCTCATCCACTCTTCAATCTTTTCCAAGTCAATCGCTTGAAGTAAAAATGACTTATCTAATAAATATTCAATGTTTGCTAGTTCACGTGGTCTAGTCTTCAAGTTCGCATATTCCCTAACTTTTGTCGGATTAAATTGCTGTAGCAATAATTCTTTAAAAATAGGCGGATTTACTCGATTACGGTAACGTTCCAGCAAGCGTTGATAGTCTAGTTCGCTTAAAAACTCATCCGTCACAAGAGCGTATGAATTTCCAAATTGTTTGGAGTAATGCAAGGCCGCAATATTAGAAATCGCTCCATAACCAACAAAAGCCACTTTTTCAAAAAGATGCTCTTGCGCTAATTCTTCAATCGTTTCAAGCAAAGTTTCGTAAAAACGTTCCTCCATGTATAGGAGCGCTTCCCTATAAGACGAATTAACAATCAATACATTTGAGAAATGTTCACGAACACGTTCTGGAATAAAACCTGTTCGATTGAGTTCAGGTTCAGTAAAGCAAACATACATCGTTTCTTTCTCGGAATCCTGATGAAGCAAATCAGATATCCAGTAGCGATCCACTGTATAATCCGCCAACTGCTCCTCAGCAACATAAATCCCTTCAAAAAGGAAGCGATGACAACCCGAGCTGACTAACTGCACCTTATAATATTGTGTATTATCTGGAACGCATACGCTCACTCTCTCTCCCTGTTTAATGATTTGATTCGAAATTTCTTCATCTCGAGCATCCATAAATTCAACCTTTAAGTATGTTGAATTTTCTGGGATGGTTTCTATATGACTGCCAAAAATATAGTTTTGCCCACGTTTCAATTCAGGAAGCTGACTCGTATTGCGTAAGGCCTGATAGTTTGCCCGTGAATGCCATTCATGAATAACTGTCCCCGAAGGCATGAACTGGTTTTCATACAAAACATGACCACCATCTAACAGTTTGACAGATGAACCGTATAGATACTGAGATATGCTTTGGATATCCCAATAAGCAAAATAGACTTCTTCCTTGTATCTCACGATTTAAACTCCCTTTCAAAACTATTCATTAATAGCGTTTTATATTGATTAAAGAACCATTCGACAATACCTTGTGTATCGTCGTTGTGTCGTCCAGTCAATCCCTTACTGATAACGCTGACGCGGTAATCTCGCTGTCCTAACTCATCCAGCATATCAGGATAGGCCGACATATCATAGTCATCTTGATACATAAAGGAGATAATGAATTTTGTTCTTGAGAAATCAGCTGACTCAAAAGCCGTCCAGAAACGTTCGTTAAGCTGAGCTGTAGCTTCACTTGATAACTCCCCTATTGTGCGGTACACCAAATCCAGTGACGTTGGAAATCCTCCCGGACGAATAGTTGACTCATTTTCTGCCATATCTCCTAAGTTGACAAGAGGTTTTCCGACAATGACGGCATGAGGTTCCAACTTAGAACTATAGTAAAGGGCGCCAAAAGTCCCCATTGATAAACCTGACAAGGTCAGTTGTTCCTTCGTAAAACCAAGTTCATCTAAGCAATTATGAACCACTTGGAGAAGTTTTTGTTCGAGTTCCTCCGATCCAAGATAGAATGCGCCCCCCTCTGAACGCGGATCCCCCACTAGTAAGAACGGCGATCCCAAATTATTCATCATCCAGTACCCTTCAAATCCCTCTGCGGGACGGTACCCTGAAAAATAGATGTTCAACGGTGGTTTCAAATCTCCTGGATGAAAGAAATAAATCAGTTCTTCTCTATTTTTATCGCTAATTCGTTTTCCTCCGACTAACAAGTCTCCATAGCCTAGATGGGAGTCTCGATAGTGGCAGGGACCAAGTTTTACAATTCCTTGTCCTTTTGCTTGAATGCTGATACTCAAATAATACGAATCATTTACATCTAACGTCAGAGACCGATCAAAGCTCGTTTCATCATAAATCCATTCTTGCATGGGAGAATTTCCAGCTGGAAAACCTTTAACAACGTAGCGGATCGAACAACCTTCTGAAACCCTGAACTCAGGCCACAGATCTAAGGGCATCTCCCCACTCAGAAAAACATTATGTTGATAGGTCGCAATAGTTTGATAATCCTCGCCGTATCGGCCACATAAACGAAGGTAATTTGTCCCTTCATAACTGACTTGTCCCTCAAAAGATGGTGCAGCGACTAGATGATTAACACTTAGTTTCGTTCCATTTTGCTTAGAGAAAAAACCACGTGAAAATATATGTAGCATCTGCTCTGGATTTTCAAAATTTGTTTTCACAGCTTTTTTACGCAAAAGAAATCGTTCCAACGTTTTTGTAGTGATTTGACAACGCTCATGATAGAACAGACGGTAAACCTGAATTTTCTGATCCAAGATAGTGACATACTCTAAATATTCAGCAGTATCTACCAACACGACATCAAACGGTCTGTCTACTTTTTTCTTCTTTTTTTTTCCCGTTTTCCGCCTCAACTTCTCTATTTAAGATCCCGATATCTTCTGGCAATAAAGAGACGATGTCTTCTGGTTTGACAAATGTCCATTTTATATTACTAGGAATTTCATATTGCTCCTGCCAATTTTCATCAGCAATTTGCAAAACACTAATTTTTTTCATTTCCTTTTAATTCCTTTATGGTATTTTTCCACATATCGACAATCTCACCCCTTGTATACTGTTCAATCTTCTTGACTGAGTGAACTAGAGATTGATTCCAATGTTCTAAGTTTGTGAGGTAGTATAAGAGTGCCTCTTCAAAATCTGAAATATCATCTAGAATCCAACCATTTTCTCCATGCTTCACATAAGAAGAACTATACAAGTTAACCTGAGGGATCCCTCCACTAATGCCAGCGATTTGAGTCAACACATCAGCTGGAGTTCCCAAATCTAGTATAATACGAACGTACTTCAGAACTTTAATCAAATCGCTGTCGCTATGAATGGTCTCAATATCAATCCGTTCGCGAACAATCTCCTCTTCATCATCAAGAACTCGGTTCTCACCTCTCGCTCTCTTCTCTTTATCAACAAAAATCAATTCTTGTTCATATTCTGGCTTAAGAGATCGATAGCTTTCTAGTATCTGTTTTATATAAGCCTCTCGGCCAAA
Organism: uncultured Streptococcus sp.; assembly: GCA_905372925.1. Taxonomy (GTDB): domain Bacteria; phylum Bacillota; class Bacilli; order Lactobacillales; family Streptococcaceae; genus Streptococcus. The sequence continues at coordinate 3,870 of CAJPRB010000055.1, read as the reverse complement.
ATCCTGACTTTGTGTTCCAACCAGCAAGTCAATCCATTCATTTTTCAACATCATTTCAAACAAAGTCGTAAACACATATTGAATTTGATCTGCTGGTAGATTGTCGTAATTGACGTAAACAATTAACTCTTTTTTTCTTTGACTATGTCCTAGGTTTAGATGAGTATCATAAGGCGGAATCTCATAAAATCCCGGCAACTGTTCTAGATCAACACTAGCTGCTATCGTTTCAATTTTATTTAAACTATCAACAACGAAGAACGGCGTGTCTGTCAAATCCGTTAGCAGCTGCTCCTGGTTTGTAATTGGATAGCGATCTCCAAAAAAAGACAAGATAACATGATGGTTTTCCTTAATCTTTTGGAAAAAGTGATTGTGCTGTACATCTGACGAAATCACAATCGTATCATCCTTGGTTAGCGAAGAAGTTAGATACTGATCTAGTTTTTCATTGATCAATTCTTCGATATCTCGGTAAACTTCTTTTGCAAATGTAGCCTGCGCCTCAGGGTTAATAAGTACTTGATGATTTTCTGTACCCAAAAATTCCCTAAACTGCCATGTACCTTGTAAATTTAAATAATCTTGGTAGTAAGGCTGATCATTTTCAAAATAGATGATACTTGAAACAAATCCACGATCATCAAAAATTAACTGATGATTTGTCTGCCCACCCTCAAAATAAGTAATATCAAAGAAATTACCTGTTTGTGAGAAGTTAATTTTAGCATAGTGTTCTTGATTTAAATATACCTCAATCATAAAAGGAGTATAGAAGAATTCTACTCCTTGAGGCCATTTAATATCTTCCAGACGAATTTTACGTACAGATACATCCGTCAGACCTTGTATGGTATCAAATAGATTCCATACAGTTTCTGGCAATATTCTTTGCTGATAAAGAAAGGTTCGAATATGTGGTGAATAGTTCAAAATCAGAGTGGTATTTGCCTCTCCTGATTGCTGAAACATTCGCAGCAAATTCACCGCATCATCAAACATCATATTTTTAGATACGTAATAGAAAGGCAGGGTGGTAGAATACCATTTCCGATCTTGTCTATACCAAGATGGTACAAAGTAAAACATATCCCTCTATTCTCCTTTAAATTCTAATTCTTTGTGGTAGTAAGTTCCAATTCTCAAAATACGTATTTCTTCATGCAAAGGCAAGAGCATACTGACTAAAATGATCAATGTACTTGGTATAGTCAAAAGCAAATTTGGAAGAGGTAGGAAGAAATTAATGAAATAGGGTAAACCAATAAAAACGATCAGGTAGAGTGCTCCTACGTTAGATTGTAAGGAAATGTAATGTTTCAAAACTTTTAAAGTTGCTTTCCCAGGCTGGATATAATCTAGGTATTCTCCTTGACGTTGTAAACGTTTCGCTGTTTCTTCTGGTTCTAAGTTGATATAGGCAAATAAAATTGCAAGAAGATAGATGGCAAGCAGGTAAAAGGCTAAACTTAGGGGTTTTGTAAAGTCAAATAAACTACCAAAATTTTTTGTAAAACCATGTCCAAACCAGTCTAATACCAACTGAAGCAACATAATAACACTCGAGGCATACATAATAGGCATTCCCCCAGAGGGAAGAAATTTGATAGGGAGGTAAGATTTGCCGTAGTAACGACTACTTAGCATGACTCGATTTAGAGGCAAACGAATTTCAGCTCTCTCGCAGACCACAGCGATATAGCCCAAGAGCAAAAATGAGATCGCCGCACCTACTAGAAAGGCTAATCCTTCTTTAGACAAAACAGATTGTCCTATCAATACCACTAATTGGTTAGCAAATTGTAGCAGAATTCCTGAAATAATAATAATTGTCTGCCCGCCTACTCCCTTGCTAACATTCAAACTAGCCAACCAGATAATAACAAAGCTTCCTGCTACAACAGTTGCTAGTACAGCCATATTATAAATCCAATCATCTACAAGAAGCAAAAAGCGTCCATTTTCCGAACGAGCCGTGTACATAACAGCTATCCCTTGTAACACGGAAAAAATCAAAGTGAGAATCTTTTGCACAAAATCAGCTTTTTTCAATGACCAGGACTGGATATTCCAACTTTTATTCAAGTTGATGACCTGCCAGACAATCATCGTCGTAATCCATGGACCTAATCCCAGAGAAAACATGGAAATCTGAGAGACATCTACTCCTGCTAGGGAATACAAATAGGACAAGGGATTTTGCTCAGTTATTTGCGAAAAACCTGTATTGCCATCGTATCCTGGAAGTAAAATATGGCGACCAAGTAAATAGATCGCAATGATCAAAATTGTAAAAATTGCTCTTCGGGAAAAAATACTTGTTCGTTTCTGTTGCTTAATACCGAAATGTTTCATCTATCATCCTTTATTCTTTATATTTGGCAAGTACTGCCACCGAGTTATAGTAATGTTCACACTCTATTATAACAGCAAGACAAACCAAGAAAACAGGCTTATCCCACTGATAAACAAGATAGGATTAACTGACTTTCCATGATATTCCACCTACGAAATATAGAGCACCTCATGAGTGTAAATCTACTTGGAGCTTCTCTTCTATCCTTGAATATTTTCATGTGAGAACACCTGTTCTTCCATTTCTTCTATTTGAACATTATCAAATGCATAAACGGATTTACTTAATCCTTAAAATTTTTATAAGTATATCAATTTTGTCACCATGATTGACATCTAAAAAATCAGTTCCATAACAAAATCCCTAAAGGGTGAGGAATTTTGCGCTTTCTCATCTGATCATGATCCTTCGAAAGTTGAATGGATTTTATCCGATTTTTCTCATTAAAAAATCATTTATAAAAATTACCAGTGCCTACTATTGTAGCATATTTATCAATTATTTTCAAACACGACCTCTCTTTTTATAAGTGTGAAGGGCACCTTATGAATTTTGGGCAAAATCCATTTGGAATGGGATTGACTATTCTAAACATTTATTTACTATTACAACTCAGACGAAAAAGACCAGAGCATCACTCTGGTCTTCTACTGCCCCGTTTAGTTTCTAACTAAACTTAGTCTTCTTTTTTGCGAGTAGTAGCTGCAAGACCTGCACCTAAGCCTAAAAGAGCCAATCCCGCTGCTAAAGCTGACATCTGAGACTCACTTCCTGTATTTGGAAGGTGATCTTTTTCAGTTTGTGTCGCTTTTTCTTCTTGAGAATGCGCTCCCGTTTGAGTCAGTTGGTGCGCATCTGGCTTGACAGAAACTTGTGGATTTGGTTCTCCTTGTGCTACGGCAGTTCCAACTTCCACGATACGATCTTGCGCAACTATCTTATCAAAGGTTTCTTTCAATGTACGCTTACCATTTTCGAATTCTACTAGGTGGACACGAACACCTTTTTGACCTTCTTGAAGAACACGAGTTTGCCCTGCTGGAAGTTTATCAGTCTTACGTTCTTGAACTTGGAAATCAACTTCCTTTTCTTCTACTAGTAGTTCTGGTTTGTGATGAACCAAATCTCTGACACCATCAAGTGGTTGAGCTGTACCTCGCTTAGTTCCAACTTCCACGATACGATCTTGCGATGCTACCTTATCAAAGGTTTCTTTCGATGTACGCTTACCATTTTCGACTTCTACTAGGTGGACACGAACACCTTTTTGACCTTCTTGAAGAACACGACTTTCACCCACATAAAGTTTGTCAGTCTTACGTTCTTGAACTTGGAAATCAACCTCCTCTTCTTCTACTAGTAGTTCTGGTTTGTGATGAACTAAATCTCTGACCCCATCAAGTGATTGGGCTGTACCACGTTTAGTTCCTACTTCCACGATACGATCTTGCGCAACTATCTTATCAAAGGTTTCTTTCGATGTACGCTTACCATTTTCGACTTCTACTAGGTGG
>CAJPRB010000054.1:0-10319 GCA_905372925.1 uncultured Streptococcus sp. | reverse complement strand
TTTAATCAAGGAAGCTCTCCGAGAGGCCGTTCTCAATGGCAAACCAAACTGGAAATATATTCAAGCCATCCTTCGGAATTGGCGGCATGAAGGCATTCAATCTGTTGCCCAGGTAGAGGCCAAACGAGCAGAGAGAGAAGCAAACAATCCTAAACAAGTTCAAGCTTCGGCTGATTTCCTCGATGCCATGAATTTGTGGCAAGATTAGTCGCTTGAAAAATTTTGAAAATTAGAGTAAGGTTTGCAAGCTCCTTATAAATATGATAAAATAATAGAAAATAAAATGAAAAAAGAGGTATGTGAAATGTCACGTAAACCATTTATCGCTGGTAACTGGAAAATGAACAAAAATCCAGAAGAAGCAAAAGCATTCGTTGAAGCCGTTGCCTCAAAACTTCCTTCATCAGATCTTGTTGAAGCAGGTATCGCAGCTCCAGCTCTTGATTTGACAGCTGTTCTTGCTGCTGCTAAAGGTTCAAACCTTAAAGTTGCTGCTCAAAACTGCTACTTTGAAAATGCAGGTGCTTTCACTGGTGAAACAAGCCCACAAGTTTTGAAAGAAATCGGTACTGACTACGTTGTTATCGGTCACTCAGAACGTCGTGACTACTTCCATGAAACTGACGAAGACATCAACAAAAAAGCAAAAGCAATCTTTGCAAACGGTATGCTTCCAATCATCTGTTGTGGTGAGTCACTTGAAACTTATGAAGCTGGTAAAGCTGCTGAGTTCGTAGGTGCTCAAGTATCTGCTGCATTGGCTGGATTGACAGCTGAACAAGTTGCTGCATCAGTTATCGCTTACGAGCCAATCTGGGCTATCGGTACTGGTAAATCAGCTTCACAAGACGACGCACAAAAAATGTGTAAAGTTGTTCGTGACGTTGTAGCGGCTGACTTTGGTCAAGAAGTTGCGGACAAAGTTCGTGTTCAATACGGTGGTTCTGTTAAACCTGAAAACGTTGCTTCATACATGGCTTGCCCAGACGTTGACGGTGCCCTTGTTGGTGGTGCGTCACTTGAAGCTGAAAGCTTCTTGGCATTGCTTGATTTTGTAAAATAATCTAACTTATTCCAGACAGACAGTCAAAGGTACCAGGTGACTTTGACTGCCTGTCTTGTTTTTACTTGGAGTATTCTTGTGAAAGAGGAATTTTTCCGACTAGGAAAGTTCCTTAGGGAAGGAAAGGCGTGCAGATGTGCGCTCTTTTCTGTATCAAAAGGTTATGAAAGGGGGAGTTATGCTCTATATTTGGTCTTATTTGAAAAAATATCCCAAGTGGTTATTCTTGGATTTCCTTGGAGCGGTTTTCTTTGTTATCGTCAATCTTGGATTGCCAACTGTTCTGGCTCGGATGATTGATGAAGGTGTGAATAAAGGGAATGAACATCAATTGTATGTTTGGGCGGCAATCATGCTGGTGATTATCCTATGTGGAACCTTGGGGCGTATAGTCTTAGCCTATGCTGCTAGTAAGCTGACGACCAATATGGTTAAGGATATGAGGGATGATCTCTATGCCAAATTACAAGAGTATTCTCATCATGAATATGAAAAGATAGGAGTGTCTTCACTGGTTACTCGTATTACCAGTGATGCCTTTGTTCTCATGCAGTTTGCAGAACAGACCTTAAAACTGGGTGTCATCACTCCCATGATGATGCTGTCTAGTATTTTAATGATCTTTTTGACCAGCCCGTCATTAGCTTGGATAGTGGCTTTTGCAGTACCTTTCTTGGCTGTGGTGGTCATTTATGTTGCTATTAAAACTCGCCCTTTATCAGAGAAACAGCAGAAAACTTTGGACAAAATCAATCAATACGCTCGTGAAAATCTGATGGGGCTTCGTGTCATTCGTGCCTTTGCCCGTGAGGAGTTTCAAGAGGAACGCTTTGCAGGACAAAATGCAGTCTATGCAGCCAATTCCAATCGTCTGTTTAAACTAACTGGCTTGACAGAACCCTTGTTTGTTCAGATTATCATTGCCATGATAGTAGCTATTGTCTGGTTCGCTCTGGATCCTATTAAACAAGGTAGTTTGCAAATTGGAGACCTCGTAGCCTTTATCGAATATAGTTTCCACGCCCTCTTGTCCTTCCTTTTCCTATCCAATCTCTTCACCATGTATCCTCGTACAGCGGTTTCGAGTGAAAGGTTGAAAGAAGTCATGGATATGCCGATTTCTATTGATCCAAATGAAGGAGGCGTCAGAGAGACAGCAACCCACGGCTATTTGGAATTTGAAAATGTCACCTTTGCCTATCCTGGTGAGACGGAAAATCCTGTTTTGCATAACATTTCTTTCAGTGCTAAACCGGGTGAAACCATTGCCTTTATCGGATCGACCGGATCGGGCAAGTCCTCTCTTGTGCAATTGATTCCTCGTTTTTACGATGTCACGCTTGGGAAAATCAAGGTTGATGGTGTCGATGTGAGGGATTATCGCCTCAAGTCTCTCCGTCAAAAGATTGGATTTATCCCGCAGAAGGCCTTGCTTTTTACAGGAACTATCGCTGAAAATATCCGTTATGGGAAGGAAGATGCTAGTCACAAAGACCTACATCAGGCAGCGGACGTGGCGCAAGCCAAAGATTTTATCGAAAGCCGAGAAGAAGGCTTTGCGACCCATCTAGCTGAAGGTGGAAGTAATCTTTCTGGAGGACAGAAACAACGTCTCTCAATTGCCCGAGCTGTTATAAAGAATCCTGATATCTATATTTTTGACGATTCCTTCTCAGCCTTGGATTATCGCACGGATGCTATTTTACGTCGTCGTCTCAAGGAAGTCACACAGAATGCAACGGTTTTAATTGTTGCTCAACGTGTCGGAACGATTATGGATGCGGACCAGATTATCGTTCTTGATAAGGGAGAAATCGTGGGCCGTGGTCGACATGAGGAATTGATGGAGTCCAATGACATCTATCGTGAGATTGCTGAGTCGCAGTTGAAAAATGCGTCGCTAACAGAAGAATAGGAGGAAATATGAAAACACAATCTAGTTTGGCTCGTTTGTGGAGCTATTTAAAAGCCTATCGTTTTTCTGTCTTTTTTGCAGTCTTTCTAAAAGTTTTAAGTGTAGTCATGAGTGTCTTGGAGCCTTTTGTCTTGGGGCTGGCCATTACGGAGTTGACAAAGAATATCTTAGATATGGCTAAGGGCCTTTCAGGTGCTAGTATCAATACTGGCTACATCGGAACTGTTTTAATCATTTACCTCTTTAGAGGTCTCTTGTATGAACTTGGGTCTTATTATTCCAACTATTTCATGACCAATGCGGTTCAGTCTATGACCCAAGATCTGCGAAATGAAATGACTGAAAAGCTCAATCGTATCCCAGTATCTTTCTTTGACAAACACCAATTTGGTGATTTGTTGGGTCGCTTTACCAGTGATGTTGAGACGGTATCCAACGCTCTTCAACAGTCTTTCCTCCAAATTGTCAATGCTGTTTTGACGATTGTCCTCGTGATGGGAATGGTTTTATACTTGAATTTTCAACTGGCTATAGTGGTGATTCTATCCATTCCAGTGACCTATTTTGGTGCTAGAAGTATCCTTAAACGTTCTCAGCCTTATTTTAAAGAACAGGCAGCTATTTTAGGACGGATGAATGGCTATGTGCAGGAAAATCTTACAGGTTTTAATGTCTTGAAACTCTATGGTCGTGAGGAAACTTCTCATAAAGAATTTTCTAAGATTACAGACGATCTCCAACGTGTTGGTTTTAAAGCCAGCTTTATCTCTGGGCTCATGATGCCAGCCCTTCATGCCGTATCAGACTTGACCTATCTGATCGTTGCAGTTCTTGGTGGTTTGCAAGTGATTGCGGGCCGTTTGACAGTGGGGAATATGCAGGCCTTTGTTCAGTACGTTTGGCAGGTCAGCCAGCCTATCCAAAACATCACCCAACTTGCGGGTCAAATGCAAAGTGCCAAGTCTTCGTTAGACCGTATCTTCGACATCTTAGATGAGACAGAGGAAGTCAAGGGAGAAGAACTCGAAATCCTTGAACCCTTAACAGGTCAGGTGACCTTCCAACATGTTGACTTCCAGTATGTTGAAAACAAACCATTGATACGAGACTTTAATCTAGAAGTTCAATCGGGAGAGATGGTGGCGATTGTTGGTCCTACTGGAGCTGGTAAGACGACCTTGATCAATCTACTCATGCGTTTTTATGATGTTACAGCAGGTGCAATCTTGGTTGATGGGCAAGATATTCGTCAGTTGTCACGACAAGACTACCGCCGTCAGTTTGGGATGGTCTTGCAGGATGCTTGGCTCTATGAAGGTACGATCAAAGAAAACCTACGTTTTGGAAATCTTGATGCTAGTGACGAGGAAATTGTAGAAGCTGCCAAAGCGGCAAATGTAGACCACTTCGTCCGAACTCTTCCTGGCGGTTACAACATGGAAATGAACCAAGAGTCAAGCAATATTTCCCTTGGGCAAAAACAACTCTTGACCATCGCGCGTGCTCTCCTAGCCAATCCTAAAATTCTCATTCTGGATGAAGCGACTTCCTCAGTTGATACCCGTTTGGAACTCTTGATTCAAAAAGCTATGAAACGCTTGATGAAGGGAAGAACCAGCTTTGTCATCGCCCATCGTCTTTCGACCATTCAAGAAGCAGACAAGATTCTCGTTCTTAAGGATGGACAGATTATTGAGCAGGGAAATCATGAAAGCTTGCTCCAAGCAAAAGGCTTTTATTATAATCTTTATCAAAGCCAATTTTCGAGCAAATCTGATCAAGTCAGCTAATAAAATCAAGCTAAATTTTTCTTAAATTATCAGTCAATTACAACTTTTTTAATATGAGTTAATTCCCTTGCTTTTGTATACCAGGAGTAGTATACTTAGGTAGTAATCAATAAATTGGTTACAAAAATAATATTACGAGGTGAGAAAAATGGTTGAATTGAAAAAAGAAGCAGTAAAAGACGTAACAACATTGTCTAAAGCAGCGCCAGTAGCATTGGCAAAAACAAAGGAAGTATTGAATCAAGCAGTAGCGGACTTGTATGTGGCACACATTGCCCTTCACCAAGTTCACTGGTATATGCGTGGCCGTGGCTTCCTCGTTTGGCATCCAAAAATGGATGAATACATGGACAGCCTTGATGGCTATCTTGACGAAATCAGTGAACGCTTGATTACTCTTGGTGGAAAACCTTACTCAACTTTGACAGAGTTCCTTCAACACAGTGAAATCGAAGAAGAAGAAGGAGAATTCCGTAACGTTGAAGAAAACTTGGAACGTGTTCTAGCGATTTACCGCTACCTCATCACTCTTTTCCAAAAAGCTTTGGATGTGACTGATGAAGAAGGCGATGATGTTACAAACGATATCTTTGTTGGTGCTAAGGCTGAACTTGAGAAAACAGTTTGGATGCTTGCAGCAGAACTTGGACAAGCTTCTGGTTTGTAAGATATAGTTGCTACTCCTTTTATCATGAGGTGCTTGATAAGCGCCCATGACCAATCATCTTTTAAAAGTCATGTAACTGTAAAAAGTTGCATGATTTTTTTGTCTGCTGGACTTAGGACACATTGTCAAAAGTAGGATTTTACGGTATAATAGTTGCTGTTCGAGAAATTTTGATCTTCAAAAAATAGTGAAATGTTATAAGGAGAACCCATGAACAACTTACCAAATTGTCCAAAATGTAATTCAGAATATGTCTACGAAGACGGAAGTCTCTTGGTCTGTCCAGAGTGTGCCTATGAATGGAACCCTGCAGAAGTTGCAGAAGTAGAAGAAGGCGTTGTCGCTATCGATGCCAATGGAAATAAATTGGCTGACGGCGATACTGTGACCCTTATCAAGGACTTGAAAGTAAAAGGTGCGCCAAAGGATTTGAAACAAGGAACTCGTGTTAAAAATATCCGTATCGTAGAAGGTGACCACAACATCGACTGTAAGATTGATGGTTTTGGAGCTATGAAACTCAAGTCAGAGTTTGTTAAGAAAATCTAGCCATGAAACTGAACTACAAATTTATCTTTTATAGTCGTGTGCTCTTGTTCTTAGCGGCATTTACAGGAGTTTATTTGGAGATTACCAAGCACGGTGGTTTTGGTATGCTCCTTTACTACACAGTGTTGTCCAATCTTTTGGTAACGATTTTTACGGGCTATCTGCTCCGTGTGATGAGCCGTTCAGGCGAAAATTGGCAAAGTCCGACCTTGCTTCGTCTCAAGGGTGGCGTCACCATGAGTATCATGATTACCTGTGTGATTTACCATTTTATGCTTGCTCCGATTGCGACAGACTTTTACCGTGTGGAAAATTTCCTTTGCCACTATATCGTTCCACTCTGGTTTTTAGCCGACACCCTCTTCTTTGATAAACAGGGTCAATACAAGATCTGGGATCCAGTCTTATGGACCATCTTGCCCTTGGTTTATATGATTTTTGCCTTGTTTAATGGTCTTGTCTTAAAACTCAATATTCCGAATTCCAAGGACAATCCCTTCCCTTATTTCTTTTTAAATGTGAACAAGGGTTGGGACGTGGTCATCAAATGGTGTTTGATCATTTTTGTGGCTTATATGGTTGCAGGCTTTATCTTCTATCTGATCAAGCAAATCAAGCGAAAATAGTCTTCCTATTAGGAAAGTTAGGACGGAGTCTCTAGTTCAATCGGGCTCCTTCTTTTCTTGCCATCTTCCTTTTAAAAGGATCAACAGTGAGAAATATACAGAAAGAAAATCCATGAAACAATTTTTAGAACGGGCTAGTATTTTAGCCCTCTCCCTCGTTTTGATTACCTCCTTTTCCATCTCGAGTGCTCTACCAGCCATGTTTGACTACTATCAAGGCTATCCCAAAGAACAAATCGAGCTCTTGGTCAGCCTTCCTTCTTTTGGAATCATGATCATGCTGATTTTAAATGGTTTTTTGGAACGTTTGTTTCCTGAGCGTCTTCAAATTAGTCTAGGGCTTCTCATCCTCTCTATTGGGGGAACAGCCCCCTTCTGGTATCAGGATTATAACTTTGTCTTTGCGATGCGGATTTTATTTGGTTTGGGTGTGGGGATGATCAATGCCAAGGCTATTTCTATCATCAGCGAACGCTATCATGGAAAGACACGGATTCAGATGTTGGGCCTCCGCGGATCAGCAGAAGTTGTCGGGGCATCGATTTTGACTCTAGTGGTAGGTCAACTCTTATCCTGGGGATGGACAGTGACCTTCTTGGCCTACAGTGCGGGATTTTTAGTATTGATCCTTTATCTGCTCTTTGTCCCTTATGGGAAAGAGAAGAAAGAAACAAAGAAAAAAGAGACCGAAACGACTCGTTTGACAGGAAAGATGAAGGGCTTGATTTTTCTCTTGGCTGTCGAAGCAGCAGTTGTTGTCTGCACCAATACAGCTATCACCATTCGTATTCCTAGTCTGATGGTGGAAAGAGGCCTCGGGGATGCTCAATTATCTAGTTTTGTTCTTAGTGTCATGCAGTTGATTGGGATTGTGGCTGGCGTGAGTTTTTCTGTCTTGATTTCTCTCTTTAAAGAAAGATTGCTCCTGTGGTCAGGCATCGCCTTTGGATTGGGGCAGATTGTGATTGCCTTGTCTCCGTCATTGGGTGTGATGGTAGTTGGAAGTATTGTGGCAGGTTTTTCTTACAGTGTGGCCTTGACCACTGTCTTTCAGCTTCTTTCTGAAAGAATCCCAGCCAAGCTCCTTAATCAGGCAACATCTTTTGCAGTGCTAGGATGTAGCTTTGGAGCCTTTACGACACCTTTCATTCTTGGAGCGATTGGCTTGGTAGCTCAAAACGGTATGTTGGTCTTCACTATTCTAGGATGCTGGCTGATTGTCACTTCTATCTTTGTTATGTGCGCACTTCAAAAGAGAGCTTAGGATTGGTTTCCTAAGTTTTTCTTTCTGGGAATTTTGTACCCAGACAATTATCGGTTTTTAAACTTGTTTACACTTTTATTTCCTGATAAAATAGAAGTTATGACAAGATATAAAGCAACTATTTCTTATGATGGTTATGCCTTTGCTGGTTTTCAGCGCCAGCCTCATGCGCGGAGCGTTCAAGAGGAAATTGAGAAAACCTTAACAAGACTCAATAAGGGGCAAGCCATCGCTATACACGGTGCTGGTAGGACGGATAGTGGGGTCCATGCTCTTGGTCAGGTTATTCATTTTGACCTGCCCTATCAGATGGATGAGGAAAAACTTCGTTTTGCTTTGGATACCCAGTCCCCTGAAGATATTGATGTGATTTCGATTGAGCTTGTGGCGGATGATTTTCATTGCCGTTATGCCAAACACAGCAAGACCTATGAGTTTATCGTGGATAGGGGCCGTCCCAAAAATCCTATGCGTCGTCACTATGCCACTCACTTTCCTTATCCACTCGATGTGGAACGGATGCAGGCGGCTATCAAAAAGCTAGAGGGAACCCATGATTTCACCGGTTTTACCGCCTCTGGGACTAGTGTAGAGAACAAGGTTCGAACCATTACAGAAGCCAGTCTTAGTGTTGATGAGACAGGCCAATTTTTGACCTTTACCTTTTCAGGAAATGGTTTCTTGTATAAGCAGATTCGCAATATGGTGGGGACACTGCTCAAAATCGGAAATAATCGAATGCCAGTTGAGCAGATTGACCTCATCTTGGAGAAGAAGGACAGGCGACTTGCAGGTCCTACAGCAGCACCGAATGGCTTGTATTTAAAGGAGATTCGTTATGAAGAATAATCGTATTTTAGCCCTTTCTGGGAATGATATTTTTAGTGGCGGTGGTTTGTCAGCTGATCTGGCCACCTATACCTTGAATGGTTTGCATGGCTTTGTAGCAGTGACTTGTTTGACGGCTGTAACAGAAAAGGGTTTTGAAGTCTTTCCTACGGCTGATACTATTTTTCAACATGAGCTAGACAGCTTGCGTGATGTGGAGTTTGCAGGAATTAAGATTGGTCTTCTCCCTACTGTCAGTGTGGCTGAGAGGGCATTGGACTTTATCAAGCAACACCCAGGGGTGCCTGTAGTTCTAGATCCAGTCTTGGTCTGCAAGGAAACGCACGATGTAGCTGTCAGCCAACTCTGTCAAGAGTTGATTCGCTTTTTCCCTCATGTTAGCGTGATTACGCCAAATCTCCCTGAAGCAGAATTATTAGCTGGTCAGGAGATTAAAACCTTGGAAGATATGAAGGTAGCAGCGCAGAAATTGCATGACTTAGGAGCGCCAGCAGTCATTATCAAGGGAGGTAATCGCCTTAGTCAGGACAAGGCTGTGGATGTCTTTTATGATGGGCAAATCTTTACAGTCCTAGAAAATCCCGTTATTCAAGGACAGAATGCTGGTGCAGGTTGTACCTTTGCTTCAAGCATTGCCAGTCACCTGGTCAAAGGTGATGACCTTTTAACAGCAGTAGAGAGCTCTAAGGCTTTCGTTTACCGTGCCATTGCACAAGCAGATCAATATGGAGTAAGACAATATGAAGCAAACAAAAACAACTAAAATCGCCCTAGTATCAATCTTGACAGCCCTATCAGTAGTTTTGGGTTATATTGTAAAAATCCCAACTCAAACAGGAATATTAACTTTTTTGGATACTGGAATTTTCTTTACAGCCTTTTATTTTGGGAGACGTGAAGGAGGTATCGTTGGAGGTTTAGGAGGTTTTATCATTGACCTTATTTCAGGTTATCCTCACTGGATGTTCTTTAGTTTGATTTTCCATGGTTTGCAGGGATATTTTGCAGGCTTTAAAGGGAAATGGCAGTGGCTTGGATTACTTTTGGCAACTATTATCATGGTGGCTGGATATGCGTTTGCCACTGCTTGGATGAAAGGTTGGGGTATAGCCTTGGCAGATGTTCCTCATAATTTGTTGCAGAATTTTGTTGGAATGGTTGTAGGGTTTGTGCTTAGTCAGAGTATTAAGAAAATTAAGTAAAGCGGCTGGAGAAAAGTTTTAAAAATCAGAAAAACGCATAATATCAGGTGTTGAAAAACCTTGATATTATGCGTTTTATTGTGGGAAGATTTTCAAAGAATATTAATCAAAATAAAGCAAATCTTTGCTGGTGCTTGTAAAGAGGTCAAAGCCATCCTTAGTGACGACACCGCAGTCTTCGATACGAACGCCGACTTTACCAGGGATATAGATACCAGGTTCAACAGAGAAGCACATCCCTTCTTCAATGACCATGTCATTTCCTTCCATGATAGATGGGAATTCGTGGACATCCATACCGATACCGTGACCGAGACGGTGGTTGAAGTACTCACCATAACCAGCTTTTTCGATAACTTGTCGAGCGGCCCGGTCTACCTCATGAGCTGTCACA
>CAJPRB010000053.1:0-10590 GCA_905372925.1 uncultured Streptococcus sp. | reverse complement strand
GGCAGTTGCTCCAGCGAGTCGGGCGTAGCGTCAAGAAAAATCCACCGACAGTGGTCGCCCTCATTCGCAATATCCAGCATCGTGGCTCCCTCCCTCATATCAATAGTATCATCGATATCTACAATGTAGAGGCGCTTTCTTCTTTGCTGGCGATTGGTGGGCACGACCTAGATAAGATTGGAGGGCAGATAGAGTTTTCTGTTAGCCAAAGGGAGGACATTTTCCTACCTATCTTGTCAACGGAGAAGCACGTTGCACAGACGGACTATGTCTATCGGGATGAAAATGGTGTCCTAGCTTGGCTGGATGTCCGCGATAGTGAACATTACAAATTTGATGAAGATACAAAAAATGCTATTTTCATCATTCAAGGAAATGAAAACACTTCTGTCGAGATGCGTTTAGAAGCGTTAGAAGAAATTGAAAAGGATTTGGCTGCTTGCATGCCTGATTTGCAGTTTGAAAAGAAAGTCATTTCACTTGAAGAAAACCGCACGGTGGTTCAGGACATTTACTGATTTTTATAGTGCCCACTTTGTGGTATGTAAACAAAGGAGGAAAGTGCCATGAAGAACAAATTGAAACAATGGAACTTGTTAGGTTTAGCACTTACAGGTCTAGCTCTACTAGCTCTCCCCCAAACTGGTCAAGCCTTTGAACTAAAAGAGCTCTGGCCGATTAAAGGTGGTATTGTCTATGAAAATGGCAAGGTAGCTCGCTTTAATAATGGACATGAAGTAGATATTCAGGTTTTGGATTTGCCGAAAACTGAAAAAATCGAGTGGACGGTCAGTCTAAACGGTCAGGATCAAACGACGAATTTTCTAGGGCAGGAAAAGGAAAAGTCCATGATTGGTGAAGAGGGACGTTTCTTACATTTCTACGTGCCTTATGGCTACCGTGGAGATATCAAGGTGGAAGCCAAGAGTGGAGAGGAAGTCGAGACTTGGTCGACGAAAGTCATGGATGATATTTATCACGGTGGAAAGAGTAGTTATTATCGCCTCGAAGAGGGAAAAGACCAATATACTTATTTAGATACAAAATGGGATTATGAAACAAAGACTTATACAGCAACCCTGCCAGCGACTTCTAATGGTAAGAAAGTCGTAGCATGGAAAGGAAGTCAATATGATAGTGTGAAGCTTGAGAAACCTGGAGAAATAACCCGACCATACAGGGGAACTAGTTTGCTTCGTTTTTATCCAATTTTTGAAACTGAAGGCTGGTTCAAATCAGACTCGATCTGGTATTATCAAAAACAAGGGGAATTGATTTCTAACGATTGGGTATACTACCAAGGAAATTGGTATTTCATGGATGGTGCTGGCGGTATGGAACATGACGATTGGATGTACAGAGAAGATATTTGGTACTATTTCAAGGGATCTGGAGCTATGGCTAGTCAAGAGTGGATTTATGATCAAGGTAAGTGGTATTTTGTAAACTCTTCAGGTGCCATGTTAAGTCAAGAGTGGTTCCGTTACGGTGATGATTGGTATTACTTCAAAGGCTCAGGCGCTATGGCCAGCCAAGAATGGGTTTATGTCCAAGGTAAATGGTATTATTTGGCAGACTCAGGGAAGATGAAAAAGAGTACTTGGGTTTATGATAGGGATGCTTGGTATTACTTGAATGATTCAGGTGCACTATTGAGAGATGACTGGTTCTACTATGGTGGATCTTGGTATTACCTCAAGGGTTCAGGTGCTATGGCTAGCCAAGAATGGGTTTATAACCAAGGGAACTGGTACTATCTTACTGAGTCAGGTGACATGAAGTCTAATGCTTGGATCAAGTACAAGGACAAGTGGTATTATCTGGATTCCTCAGGTAAGATGCTTCGCAACACCTACACACCGGATGGCTATTATGTCGGCAACTCAGGCGCTTGGCAATAAGAATTAGATGTCCTCTTTCCTCATTGAGGGAAGGGGATTTTCCTTGCCTATATACTGCTTCCCTATTTGTCCTAAAGCCCTTTTTGTGTTACAATGAAAGGTATGAAAGCTAAGAAATTATGGATGACTGGCTTAACTGTGGCTGGTCTGAGTGCCCTTGCTTTGGGGGCTAAAAAAGCAGCAGATAACCACAAACTTATGAAGACTCAAGAAGAGTTGACTGCTATCGTGCGTGATCTTTTTTCAGATATGGGTGAGATTGCCACTCTCTATGTTCAAGTCTACGAAAGTAGTCTAGAGCGACTTGTCGGAGGAGTCATCTTCGAGGATGGTCGTCATTATACCTTTGTCTATGAAAATGAAGATCTGGTCTATGAGGAGGAAGTCTTATGATTATTCCCAGTAGTATAGAAGAACTAGCAGGTTTTGTCGAGCAAGATGGCAAGAAGGTTTTCCTTTTTGTGGCGGACTGGTGTGGCGATTGTCGTTATATCTATCCATCCTTGCCAGAGATTGAGGAGACCAATCCAGAGTTCACCTTTATTCGTGTGGATCGTGACCAGTATATGGATTTGGCCAAACTCTGGGATGTATATGGAATCCCTAGCCTTGTTGTTCTAGAAAAGGACAAGGAAATCGGCCGTTTTGTCAACCGTGACCGTAAAAGCAAGGAACAAGTTAACGACTTTTTAGCAGGACTGAAGTAGGAGAAAAAGGAAACAATGATTTTTACATATAACAAAGAACATGTTGGCGATGTCCTTATGGTCATCGTGAAAAATAGCGGCGAAGCCAAGTTGGACGTAGAGCGCAAAGGCAAAGTAGCCCGTGTTTTCCTCAAAGAAAATGGGGAAACA
Organism: uncultured Streptococcus sp.; assembly: GCA_905372925.1. Taxonomy (GTDB): domain Bacteria; phylum Bacillota; class Bacilli; order Lactobacillales; family Streptococcaceae; genus Streptococcus. The sequence goes on along the minus strand of CAJPRB010000053.1, from coordinate 7,832 downwards.
GTAGCTTGGAATATTTTCGAAGTTTCAAGTTTGTTTGAAATTGCAGAGCGTGGTCAAGTCTTTTTGACAGATGAGCAAGTTGCTCGTTTGAACCAAGAATTGCAGGCGGAAGGCTTTACAGAAGAGATTGTCAACGACAAGGAACCTAAGTTTGTTGTCGGTGAGATTGTTGAGATGGTAGCCCATCCAGATAGTGACCACCTCAACATCTGCCAAGTTGCAGTTTCAAGTGACAAGGCAGTGCAAATCGTTGCAGGGGCTCCCAATGCGCGTGTTGGGTTGAAAACCATTGTCGCTCTTCCTGGAGCGATGATGCCAAAAGGCAATCTCATTTTCCCAGGCGAGCTTCGTGGTGAAAAGAGTTTTGGCATGATGTGCAGCCCTCGTGAATTGCATTTGCCAAATGCTCCGCAAAAACGTGGGGTTATTGAATTACCAGAAGACCAAGTTGTTGGAACTCCATTTGACCCAGCCAAACACTGGACTGCCTAGGAAGTTGTCAGTATCTGATACACCAGATAGAAGGAAATAAGATGGCAAAAAATGTAGTGATTACAGGAGCGACCTCAGGAATAGGTGAAGCGATTGCGCGTGCTTATCTGGAACAGGGGGAGAATGTTGTTCTAACAGGGCGACGGACAGACAGACTAGAAGCCCTCAAGTCGGAATTTGCAGAAACTTTTCCAAATCAAACAGTTTGGATCTTTCCACTGGATGTCACGGATATGACCATGGTCAAGACTGTCTGCTCCGATATTTTGGAAACGATAGGTAAGATTGATATCTTGGTCAATAACGCCGGACTGGCTCTTGGCTTGGCTCCCTACCAAGACTATGAAGAATTGGATATGCTGACCATGTTGGATACCAATGTCAAAGGTTTGATGGCAGTCACTCGCTGTTTCTTACCAGCAATGGTAAAAGCTAATCAAGGTCATATTATCAATATGGGATCAACTGCAGGAATCTACGCCTATGCAGGTGCAGCTGTTTACTCGGCAACCAAGGCTGCGGTTAAGACTTTTTCAGATGGTCTGCGAATTGATACCATTGCAACAGATATCAAGGTGACCACCATTCAGCCAGGGATTGTCGAAACAGATTTTTCTGCGGTACGTTTCTACGGTGACAAAGAGCGTGCTGCCACCGTCTATCAGGGAATTGAGGCCTTGCAAGCTCAGGATATTGCAGATACAGTGGTCTATGTGACCAGTCAGCCTCGTCGTGTGCAGATTACAGATATGACCATTATGGCCAATCAACAGGCGACAGGTTTCATGGTTCATAAAAAATAAAAAATTTTCTCGAAAAGTTACAAGTTTTTGTAACTTTTTTTGATTCCCTACGAATAGATAAGTAGGAGGAAGAAAATATGTATAATAAAGTTATCATGATCGGGCGCTTGACGTCTACACCAGAATTGCACAAAACCAACAATGACAAGTCAGTAGCGCGTGCAACTATCGCTGTGAACCGTCGTTACAAAGACCAAAACGGAGAACGTGAAGCTGACTTTGTCAATCTTGTTCTTTGGGGGAAATTGGCTGAAACCTTGGTAAGCTACGCAACTAAAGGTAGTCTTATCTCTGTGGATGGAGAACTTCGTACCCGTCGCTTTGAGAAAAATGGCCAGATGAACCATGTGACTGAAGTCCTTGCCACAGGATTCCAACTTTTGGAAAGCCGCGCCCAACGTGCTATGCGTGAAAATAACGCTGGACAGGATTTGGCGGATTTGGTCTTGGAAGAGGAGGAATTGCCATTTTAATACTCTTCGAAAATCTCTTCAAACCACGTCAGCTGGTATAGGTAACTGACTTGGTCAGTCTTATCTACAACCTCAAAGCAGTGCTTTGAGCAACCTGCGGCTAGTTTCCTAGTTTGCTCTTTGATTTTCATTGAGTATAAACATTGAAAAGTCTGAGTTGGTCTCAGACTTTTTATCTTGCCAAAGTCAGACTTTTTTCTTGACTATTTCTGACCAAGTGATACAATAGAACTATGAATTAGCACTCATATATAAAGAGTGCTAATAATATGTAGTTTATCATGGAGGAAGACAAATGTTGAAACCATTAGGAGACCGTGTGGTCTTGAAAATTGAAGAAAAAGAACAAACTGTTGGAGGCTTTGTCCTCGCAAAATCAGCCCAAGAAGGAACGAAAACAGCTACTGTAGTGGCTACAGGACAAGGGGTTCGTACCTTGAATGGTGACTTGGTTGCTCCAAGCGTTAAGCCTGGAGACCGTGTCTTAGTTGAAGCCCATGCAGGTATTGATGTCAAAGATGGCGATGAAAAGTACATCATCGTTGGCGAAGCTAACATTTTGGCAATCGTTGAAGAATAGAAGGAGAAAGTAAGTATGTCAAAAGAAATTAAATTTTCATCTGATGCTCGTTCAGCTATGGTTCGTGGTGTCGATATCCTTGCAGATACTGTTAAAGTAACCTTAGGGCCAAAAGGTCGTAATGTCGTTCTTGAAAAATCATTTGGTTCGCCCTTGATTACCAATGATGGTGTGACCATTGCCAAAGAAATCGAGTTGGAAGACCATTTTGAAAACATGGGTGCCAAATTGGTATCAGAAGTAGCTTCAAAAACCAACGATATTGCTGGTGACGGAACAACTACTGCAACCGTATTGACCCAAGCTATCGTCCGCGAAGGAATCAAAAACGTCACTGCAGGTGCCAACCCAATCGGTATCCGCCGTGGGATTGAAGCAGCAGTTGCCGCAGCTGTAGAAGCATTGAAAAACAATGCCATCCCTGTTGCCAACAAAGAAGCCATCGCTCAAGTTGCAGCTGTATCTTCTCGTTCTGAGAAAGTCGGCGAGTACATTTCTGAAGCTATGGAAAAAGTTGGAAAAGATGGTGTCATCACTATCGAAGAGTCACGTGGTATGGAAACAGAGCTCGAAGTTGTGGAAGGTATGCAGTTTGACCGCGGTTACCTATCACAGTACATGGTGACAGATAGTGAAAAAATGGTGGCGGATCTTGAAAATCCATACATTTTGATTACTGATAAGAAGATTTCAAATATCCAAGAAATCTTGCCACTCCTAGAAAGCATTCTTCAAAGCAACCGTCCTCTCTTGATTATTGCGGATGATGTAGATGGCGAAGCTCTTCCAACTCTTGTATTGAACAAGATTCGTGGAACATTCAATGTCGTAGCAGTTAAGGCACCTGGTTTTGGTGACCGCCGTAAAGCTATGTTAGAAGACATCGCTATCTTGACAGGCGGAACAGTCATCACAGAAGATCTTGGTCTGGAGTTGAAAGACGCTACTATTGAGGCGCTAGGTCAAGCAGCGAGAGTAACTGTGGACAAAGATAGCACGGTTATCGTAGAAGGTGCTGGAAATCCTGAAGCTATTTCTCACCGTGTTGCGGTTATCAAGTCTCAAATCGAAACTACAACTTCTGAATTTGATCGTGAAAAATTGCAAGAACGCTTGGCAAAATTGTCAGGTGGTGTCGCAGTCATCAAGGTCGGAGCTGCAACTGAAACTGAGTTGAAAGAAATGAAACTTCGCATCGAAGATGCCCTCAACGCTACTCGTGCAGCCGTTGAAGAAGGAATCGTTGCAGGTGGAGGAACAGCTCTTGTAAATGTTATCCCAGCCGTGGCTGATTTGGAATTGACAGGAGATGAAGCGACAGGACGCAATATTGTTCTCCGCGCCTTGGAAGAACCTGTTCGTCAAATTGCCCACAATGCAGGATTCGAAGGTTCTATCGTTATCGATCGTTTGAAAAATGCGGAAGTTGGCACAGGTTTCAACGCAGCAACTGGCGAGTGGGTCAACATGATTGAAGAGGGAATCATCGACCCAGTTAAAGTGAGCCGTTCAGCTCTACAAAATGCAGCATCTGTAGCCAGCTTGATTTTGACAACAGAAGCAGTCGTAGCCAATAAACCGGAACCAGTTGCTCCAGCTTCAGCAATGGATCCAAGTATGATGGGTGGCATGATGTAAAAGTAACTTATAAAAAACACAAAAGAAGGGAATGCATATCCCTTCTTTTTATGATAATCCCTTCTAAATTGGATTGAGCTCTCCTAACTTATATGATAAAATAAGACTAGAAAAAGGAGAAGAACATGATTGATGTAGAAGAAATTCTGAGCAAGATGAATCCCAATCAGAAGATTAATTATGACCGTGTCATGCAGAAAATGGTTCAGGTTTGGGAGAAAAATGAGCAACGTCCCACTATTCTCATGCATGTTTGCTGTGCTCCTTGTAGTACCTACACCCTAGAATACCTGACAAAATACGCTGATGTGACCATCTATTTTGCCAATTCCAATATCCATCCCAAGGCAGAATACCACAAGCGAGCTTACGTCACCAAGAAATTTGTCAGTGATTTTAATGAGCGAACAGGAAATACGGTCCAGTATTTAGAAGCTCCATATGAACCAAATGAATACCGGAAGTTAGTCAGAGGGCTGGAAGAAGAACCCGAAGGTGGCGATCGTTGCAAGGTTTGTTTTGACTACCGTTTGGACAAAACAGCACAGGTAGCTATGGACTTGGGCTTTGACTACTTTGGTTCAGCTTTGACCATCAGTCCCCATAAGAATTCTCAAACCATCAACAGCATCGGAATCGATGTGCAAAAGATTTACACCACCCACTATCTTCCAAGTGATTTCAAGAAAAATCAAGGCTACAAGCGCTCGGTGGAGATGTGCGAGGAGTATGATATCTATCGTCAATGTTATTGTGGATGCGTCTATGCAGCTCAGGCCCAGAACATTGACCTTGTTCAGATTAAGAAGGATGCCACGGCTTTCCTGTTAGATAAGGATGTTGAAAAAGATTATTCCCATATCAAGTTTACAGTTACTAAATTAGATATATAGCAATTAACCCAGCTTCCATGCTGGGTTTTTCAAATAAAAAACCAGGGCTCTCACCCCGGTTTGACAACTTTACCGATTCTTTAGTTCTATGTAGCGTTTGTACCAAATGTTGACATAGGCCTCTGAGAAAGGACCGCGTCCATTGTTGATCCAATCAACAAGGATTTTAACATGCTCTTTCAAAATATAGTCTAAATCATCAGAATACTTCATTTTGCGTTTATGGCGCTCATACTCTTCAACGTCCAAGAGACGCTTTTCACCATCAGTGAAGACCTTGACATCCAAATCATAATCAATGTATTTCAGGGCTTCCTCATCTAGATAGTAGGGACTGGCCATATTGCAATAGTAGGAAATCCCATTATCACGAATCATAGCAATGATATTAAACCAATATTTTTTGTGAAAGTAAACAATAGCCGGTTCTCGAGTTACCCAACGACGACCGTCACTTTCGGTAACAAGTGTGTGGTCGTTGACGCCAATAATAGCGTTCTCTGTTGTTTTTAGTACCATGGTGTCCCGCCAAGTACGGTGGAGACTCCCATCATGCTTATAACTTTGAATTGTAATAAAGTCGCCTTCTTTTGGAAGTTTCATAACTAACCAACTTTCTACAATTTATAAGTTTATCGTCTACTATTATATCATAAATTGGTCTAATTTTTTTGAATTTTACACGAAAATGTTAAAGATATTCTCTGAGAGCGCTGGCTATATCCGAAAAATCATAGCCTTTTCTAGCTAAAACTTGGGTTAAACGCTGTTTAAGTTCGTATCCTTCATACTTTCGAGCATACTTAGCATATTGTTTGTCTAACTCTTTAAAAATGAGTTCTTGAGTCGTTTCTTGGTCGACTTGACTGTCCAAGTCATCAAAGGCATTTTTAGCATCAGAATAGGAGAAGCCTTTGTTCGTCAAGCTTTGAATAATCTTATCCTGCAAGGCACGAGCGGGAAGCTTTCCCGTGTATTTTTTAAGTAGTTTCTCCGCCACACGTTGAGCAACCTCTGAAAAATCAAAATCCTTTAAAACCTCTTCAATAGTTGATTTGGCAAGCCCTTTTTGAGATAGTTTTTGAGCTAGCACATAAGGTCCCTTATCTCCAGAAAGTTGATTTGCGTTGATGATAGAGTAGGCATACTGACGATCATTAATCCAGTTATCTTCTTTAAGATTAGCGATAACTTGACTAGTGATTTTTTCATCAATATCATACTTTTTCAGATACTCTCGCACTTCCTTTTCGGTTCGAGCCTTGAAGGATAAATGGTAGAGAGCGAGGTTCTTACCATAAGAAAACTGGGCGAAGTCCTGAATCTCGGTCAATTCTTCTGTGCTAATCACCTTATCTTTAGACAACATAAAACGGACAATGGTATCCTCTGTAATATAAGAGGTTTGTTGATTGTCTAGCTCCATCAAGTAAAGGCGTTTTTTCTTTTCAAGTTTTGTGATTTTCATAGTTCTATTATACCCTAAAATGTGATAAGATAGGGGTATGAATCTGAAAGTAAAACAAAAAATACCTTTAAAAATCAAGCGGATGGGCATCAATGGTGAGGGAATCGGTTTTTACCAGAAAACCCTCGTTTTTGTGCCAGGCGCCCTCAAAGGAGAAGATATCTATTGTCAGATTACTTCTATTAAACGTAACTTTGTTGAAGCCAAATTACTAAAGGTTAATAAGAAGTCTAAATTTCGAGTCGTACCGGCTTGTACGATTTATAATGAATGTGGTGGATGCCAAATCATGCACCTCCACTACGATAAACAGTTAGAGTTCAAAACGGACTTGCTCCACCAAGCCCTGAAAAAATTTGCTCCTGCAGGATATGAAAACTATGAAATCCGTCCAACTATCGGAATGCAGGAACCAAAGTACTACCGTGCTAAGTTGCAATTTCAGACTCGTAAATTTAACAATCAGGTCAAGGCAGGTTTGTATGCACAAAACTCTCATTATCTTGTAGAGTTAAAAGACTGCTTGGTGCAGGATAAGGAAACCCAAGCGATTGCGAATCGCCTAGCTGAACTTCTTACTTACCACCAAATTCCAATTACAGATGAGAGAAAAACGCTCGGTGTTCGCACTATAATGGTACGGAGAGCAAGAAAAACAGGGCAAGTTCAGATAATCATTGTCACGAATCGCCAGCTTAATTTAAATCAACTAGTTAAAGACCTAGTCAAGGATTTTCCAGAAGTAGTTACAGTTGCAGTCAATACAAATACAGCAAAAACAAGTGAAATCTATGGTGAAAAGACGGAAATTATCTGGGGCCAAGAGAGTATTCAAGAAGGTGTGCTTGACTATGAGTTTTCTCTCTCGCCCCGTGCCTTCTATCAGCTCAATCCGGAGCAGACTGAGATTCTCTATAGTGAAGCAGTTAAAGCTCTAGATGTTAGCAAAGAAGATCATCTGATTGATGCCTATTGCGGTGTCGGGACGATTGGATTCGCCTTCGCAAATAAGGTCAAGAGTCTCAGAGGAATGGATATTATTTCAGAAGCCATTGAAGATGCCAAGCAAAATGCTCAAAGAATGGGGTTTGACAATACCCATTACGAAGCGGGAACAGCTGAAGAGATTATTCCACGCTGGTATCAAGAGGGCTACCGAGCAAATGCCCTGATAGTCGATCCTCCTCGTACAGGCTTAGATGATAAGTTGTTGGATACCGTTCTGACCTATGTCCCAGAAAAAATGGTCTATGTATCCTGCAATGTTTCGACCTTGGCACGAGATTTAGTTAAACTGGTCAAAGTCTATGATCTCCAGTATATACAGTCAGTCGATATGTTTCCCCACACCGCACGAACAGAAGCAGTAGTTAAGTTGGTTAAGAAAAGAAAAAATCAAATTCACTGAAAAAATCCCTTGACAAAGTTGAAAAAGTAGGTATAATAGAAAGAGTTGAAAAGCTCAAGGTCCGTTGGTCAAGGGGT
>CAJPRB010000052.1:0-10742 GCA_905372925.1 uncultured Streptococcus sp. | reverse complement strand
GTCTGATATGGAAGAAGAAGCTTACTATGGCTTTGATGAGGAAGAAAAAGCCTTTGAAATTAGCCGCGATGATGATGCGACATGGGTGCTTTCTGGTGAAAAACTCATGAAACTCTTTAACATGACCAACTTTGACCGTGATGAGTCTGTCATGAAGTTTGCTCGCCAGTTACGTGGTATGGGGGTTGACGAAGCCCTTCGTGCGCGTGGAGCCAAGGATGGAGATCTGGTCCGAATTGGTAAATTTGAGTTTGAATTTGTAGACTAGGAGATTGATATGGGAGATAAACCGATATCATTCCGAGATGCAGATGGAAATTTTGTCTCCGCAGCAGACGTATGGAATGAAAAGAAACTAGAAGAATTGTTTAATCGTCTCAATCCCAAACGTGCTATTAGATTAGCACGAGAAAAAAAAGGCAATGAGAAGGCTGATAAAGAAGAAAAATAGCCTATCAACATTGATAAAACAGAACCCCGTGATTGGATTCATCACGGGGGATTTTTTAGTCATTGAAGAAAAAAGGTGGCGCAAATTTTTTAAGAATTTCAAAGCAAGTCTGTGCTTCTTCAGCATTTTCACAGATAAGAAGGCAGACGTCATCACCACATACTGTGGCAATGATTTGTTTAAAATTGAGAGCATCAAGAACAGCTCCAAACGATTGGGCAAGGCCTGGCAAGGTTTTGAGGACAACCTGATGCTGGACAGGGCGTAGCATGACCAAGCCATCTTCCATATAGTTTTCTAAGCGTTTTTCCCATTTGGAGATGGAACCAGTATTTAAAACGTAGTAAGAATGATCTTCTTCGCGAACTTTTGAGAGATTCATGGTTTTGATATCGCGTGAGAGAGTGGCCTGGGTGACTTGAATATCATTTTCAGCTAGTAAGGCTTGCAACTCTGCCTGTGTATGAATCTTATTTTTGGCTACAAGCGCACGGATGAGTTGGTGTCTATGTTCAGATTTATTCATAAAGAGCTGCCTCCTTTTATGAGGGGATAGTAATAGTGGATTGTGATAAATCAACAGTCAAGTGATAATCTGTATTATCTCGGATTGTGATCTCAAAGTCTGTTGTATAGAGAACCAAACGGAGAGTATCTCCTTCTTTAAGTTTGTAGATAGTTGGTTGAAGCTCTAACTTGAAGTCCATCCATTCATTTGGTTGGATTTCTTCAATCGTCAAGAGATTAGTTCGATTTTGAAGATTGAGGTAGCCTTTGGTGATGACACGTTGGGCGCTTGGATTAAATGGCAATTCGCAGAGATTTTCAAGCATGTGATAGCGACCATTGTCAATGGTTCTAGCACTTAAAACAGCTGGATAAGGCTGTAGATATTTCTTTTGCCCAAGTTCTAGCAGTTGGGCTGATAATAATCCCTTGTTTGTACTTGATTTGACACGAAGCTTCAGCTCTACTCGACCATTTAAATGAATGTCTTGGCTTACTGGAAGATCAATGGTGATCTGATTGGCTTTTCCTTGGTAAAGTTCAGTGTTAAAGGTCTGGTAAGTCTTGCCATAGCGGTCAAAATCTTCTTGTTCATAGTGGTTTTGAATCACTTTTTCTTCAGTTCCAAGTGAGAAAGTATGCAATTTATCTTCTTTGCCAAAGTCATCAAGACTCTGCCATGTTTGAAGCGCAGTATTGTCTTGCCAGATGACAGTAGGAAGTTGATAGTCTGTTGCAAGTCCCAACAATTTCTTACTTAACAAGGCATTCATGGACTCACGGAAGTCAATTGACTGCCAGTTATTCATATAAACATGGGCACCATGATGGAAAAAAAGGTGCTTGCGAATATTGTCAGGAAGAGCATGAAACATCTGATATACATGAAGTGGTTTGACGTTCCAATCCTGAGAACCATGCGTAAAGACTACCTCAGCTTTAACCTTGTGAGCATTGAGTAGATAGTTGCGGTCCTGCCAAAATTGATTGTAGTCACCAGTCTTGCGATCGAGTTTCTCTTTAACCTTTTCTAAGTCTGCCTGATGAGCTTCATTAGCGCGAATATAGTCACCAGCTAAGAGATTACGGGAATAGGTCAATTCAGCAAGTGAGTCAAAATCCTCACCTGGATAACCACCTGGGCTGGTTACCAGACCATTTTCACGATAGTAGTTATACCAAGAGGAAATACCTGCTTCTGCGATAATCACTTCCAAGCCATCAACACCAGTTGTCGCAAGACCATTGGACATGGTTCCTAGATAGGAAATTCCTGTTGTTGCGACTTTGCCGTTTGACCAGTCGGCCTTGACCTGACGTTTGCGCGTGTGGTCAGTAAAGGCACGACAACGACCATTGAGCCAATCAATGACATTTTTATATGCCTCAATTTGCTGGTAGTCCCCATTGGTCATGAGACCTTGGGAATCCTTGGTTCCAACACCCGATACATAGAGATTGGCAAATCCACGTGGGAGGAAGTAATCGTTGAGAGTGTAAGAGCTATTGATGTGAGTTAGTTTTTCTTCAGCCTCAGAGACGAGTTCAGCTTGATCAAAAGGTTCAACTAAGTTCAGCTTAGGCTCCTCAAGTTCAATGGCGTGGGGCGGTTTGACCTCCAGCTCTCCTTCCATCTTATAGAGAGCCTTGTCGCTGGCTTTGTCGTTGGTCCCTTGGTGATAAGGGCTGGCAGTCATAAGAGCAGGTACTTGACCATCGTAACGTGGGCGAATAACGCTGACTTTGACTAAATCAGGGAGTCCGTCTTTATCAGTATCCACACGACTCTCAACATAGACAACTTCACGAATGACATCGTGACTAGAGAAGGTTGCCAAGCTTTTACCGTTAAAGTGGTGGTAGTGATTATCTTCTGAAATGAGTCCATCACTAACAAGCTGGTCGATGAGCGTATTTCCTTTTTTCGTTCTCGTATTGAGCAATTGATAAAGATTTTCGATGAGATCCCCATAAACAATAGGAAATCCAGTTTCTTTACGGAATTGTTCGGCGTCCTCAAAGTCAACAAGATAGCTAAATCCTAAAAGTTGAAAAGCCACAGTATAAAAAATCTCAGGAGTCAGGTCACAATCTGACTGAAAGAAGGTAAGGAGATCAGTCTCCTTGTCAGCTGCTAAGACAGACAAAGGATAGTCGGTATTTTTATAAGTGAAAAAACTCCAGCGGACAAATTGTTCAAGTTGTTTTTTTGATGTTTGTTCTGGTACCAGCTTCAAACCGAGCTGGGATAACTCGCGCAAAACTTGCGAATGAGAAACAGGAAGGTAGCTGAATTGATTAAAACGCATGGGGCTCTCCTTTGAAAATATTCTAAATTTAGTATATCAAAAATAAGATAAAAAAGATATTGTTGACCTGTGATGAAATCACTTTAAAAGGAATGGTCTCTAGCTTTTCATTCTAGTTTTTAAAATGGTATAATAGTACTATATATAAAGCAAGGGGAAGAAGAAATGATTGCACAGCTCGACACCAAGACTGTTTATAGTTTTATGGAAAGTGTGGTTTCGATTGAAAAATACGTACAAATGGCTAAAGAATACGGCTATTCTCACCTTGCTATCATGGATGTGGATAATCTCTATGGAGCCTATCACTTTTTAGAAGTGACTCGTAAGCAGGGCATCCAACCTTTAATTGGTCTTGAAATGAACTTGATTATAGACGAGAAGGCGCTTTCTTTCCGTTTTCTAGCCTTATCCACTAAAGGTTATCAAGAGTTGATGAAGTTATCCACTTTAAAAATGACTGGACGGAAAAATTGGTCTGACTTCACCTCCCACCTCGAAGATGTTGCCGTTATTGTTCCTTATTTTGATGGAATCGAACAGCTGGATTTGGGGCATGATTATTTTATCGGTGTCAGTCCAGATACTCCTCAAGAAGTCTTTACCAGACCCATTCTTCCACTCTATCAAGTCAACTCTTTTGAAAAAGAAGATATACAAGTTTTGCAAATCTTGTCGGCAGTCAAGGACAATGTCAGTCTTAGGGAAGTGGATGTGCATTCACAACAAGGGATTTTTTTACCTGCCTCAGATTTAGAAGCTCGGTTTAAAAATCGCTTCTCTCAGGCACTTGCCAATCTTCAAGGTTTGATAGAGAATGTTAGATACCAACTTGATCCAAGTTTAAAACTCCCTCGCTTTAATCCTGAAAGACCAGCGGTGGAAGAGCTTCGAGCAAGAGCTGAGCAAGGCTTGAGTGACAAGGGGCTAACCTCAATTATCTATCGTGAGCGATTGAATGAGGAATTGGCTGTGATTCATGATATGGGCTTTGACGACTATTTCCTTGTAGTTTGGGATTTGCTCCGTTTTGGACGCTCCCAAGGCTACTATATGGGAATGGGGCGCGGTTCTGCGGTTGGTAGTCTGGTGGCCTACTCACTCGATATCACAGGAATTGACCCGGTTGAAAAGGACTTGATTTTCGAGCGCTTTTTAAATCGTGAGCGTTACACCATGCCCGATATCGATATTGACATTCCAGACCTTTATAGACCAGAGTTCATTCGTTATGTTCGTGATCGCTATGGCAGTCAACACGTGGCGCAGATTGTCACTTATTCGACCTTTGGAGCAAAACAGGCAATTCGTGATGTTTTCAAACGCTATGGCGTTCCAGAGTACGAATTAACAAATATTACGAAAAAAATCAGTTTCCGAGATACGCTAACGACGGCCTATGAAAAGAATTTGCAATTTAGGCAGGTCATCAATAGTAAGATTGAATACCAAAAAGCTTTTGAGATTGCTCGAAAGATTGAAGGGTATCCTCGTCAGACCTCTATCCATGCAGCTGGGGTCGTTATGAGTGACCAAGATTTGACGGACTATATTCCGCTCAAATACGGTGAAGATATGCTGATCACCCAGTATGATGCTCATGGTGTTGAAGCTAATGGTCTTCTAAAAATGGATTTCCTGGGTTTACGTAACCTGACTTTCGTACAAAAAATGCAGGAATTACTGGTTGAATCAGAAGGTGTTCATCTGAGAATAGAGGATATTGATCTGGAAGACAAAGAAACTCTGGCTCTCTTTGCTTCTGGAAATACCAAGGGGATTTTCCAATTTGAACAATCTGGCGCCATTCGACTCTTGAAACGAGTTCAGCCGCAAGTCTTTGAAGAGGTAGTAGCCACAACCTCGCTCAACAGACCGGGGGCAAGTGATTATATTGATAATTTTGTCGCTCGGAAGCATGGTAAAGAAAAGGTGACGGTACTAGATCCTGCCTTGGAGGACATTCTGTCATCAACCTATGGTATTATGCTCTATCAAGAGCAGGTCATGCAAGTTGCTCAGCGATTTGGAGGCTTCAGTCTTGGTAAAGCCGACATTCTCAGACGAGCCATGGGTAAGAAAAACGCTAAAGAGATGCATTTGATGAAGGAAGATTTTATCTCTGGAGCTATGAAACTGGGGCATTCTGAAGAAAAGGCCAACCAAGTTTTTGCAGTGATGGAAAAGTTTGCGGGCTATGGATTTAACAGATCCCACGCCTATGCCTACTCAGCACTGGCATTCCAGCTTGCTTATTTCAAGACGCACTATTCTGCTATTTTCTTTCAAGTCATGTTGAATTATTCAAGCAGTGAGTATATTGTCGATGCTCTGCAGATGGGATTTCAAGTAGCGCCTTTAGCTATCAACAGTATTCCCTATCACGATAAGATTGCTCAGAAGAAAATCTATCTTGGTCTGAAAGCCATTAAGGGCATGCCAAGAGATTTTTCTTACTGGATTATCGAAAATCGTCCTTTTTCAAGTGTAGAAGATTTCGTCACACGTCTTCCTAAGAATTACAAGAAACTATCGCTTTTGACTCCTTTGGTTGAACTGGGGCTTTTTGATGAATTTGACAAGAACCGCCAGAAAATCTTAGTCAACCTACCAAACTTATTTGTCTTTGTTGAGGAGTTGGGAGGTCTCTTTGCGGATACAAATTATAGTTGGACTGAAGCTGATGATTTTACTGAGGCAGAGAAATTTTACAAAGAGCAGGAACTGATTGGGGTAGGTATCAGTGCCCATCCTCTCCAAACTCTTGCCAAACAAGCCCTATATCCGACGACCCCGATCGCTAATCTAACCGAGGGGGCTCAAGCCACTCTTCTAGTTGAAGTGCAAAAACTAAAGGTGATTCGAACCAAGAAGGGCGAGAATATGGCCTTTCTACAGGTTCATGATAGTAAGTCTCGGATGGATGTGACTGTATTTTCGGATCAGTATCGAAAATTCGCCCCCATCCTATCCGAAGGGAAATTTTACTATATCAATGGGAAGATTCAATCTCGAGATGGTCGTCTGCAAATGATTGCACAAGATTTGAAAGAAGCAGTCGCTGAACGATTCTGGATTCAAGTTAAAAATCACGACAACGATAAAGAGATTTCAAATATCCTAGAACAATACAAAGGCCCAATCCCTGTCATTATCAGGTATGTAGAGGAAGAAAAAACAATTGTTTCCTCCTGTCATTTTGTAAAAAAAGACCCTGCTTTACAGGAAAAATTAGAGGGAATTGCTATGAAAACGATTTATCGCTAAAAATACGAAAAATAGAAGAATTTTCAAATGAAATGTGGTATAATCAATAGGAATGTTAAAAGAAAAAGGAGCAAAACCAAATGAAACGTATTGCTGTTTTGACTAGCGGTGGAGACGCCCCTGGTATGAACGCTGCCATCCGTGCAGTAGTTCGTCAAGCAATCTCAGAAGGAATGGAAGTCTTTGGTATCTATGATGGATACGCAGGGATGGTTGCCGGTGAAATCTATCCACTTGATGCTGCTTCAGTTGGAGACATCATTTCACGTGGTGGTACTTTCCTTCACTCTGCTCGTTACCCTGAGTTTGCACAACTTGAAGGTCAACTTAAAGGGATTGAGCAGTTGAAAAAACACGGGATCGAAGGTGTCGTTGTTATCGGTGGTGACGGTTCTTATCACGGAGCTATGCGCTTGACTGAGCATGGATTCCCAGCTATCGGTCTGCCTGGCACAATTGATAATGACATCGTAGGTACTGATTTCACAATTGGATTTGATACTGCAGTTACTACTGCAATGGATGCGATTGATAAGATTCGTGATACATCATCAAGTCACCGTCGTACTTTCGTTGTAGAAGTAATGGGACGTAATGCTGGTGATATCGCACTTTGGGCAGGTATTGCTACTGGTGCCGATGAAATCATTATCCCTGAAGAAGGCTTCAACATGGAAGAAATCGTAGCTAGCATCAAAGCTGGTTATGAACACGGTAAGAAACACAACATCATCGTTTTGGCGGAAGGTGTTATGTCAGCAGCTGAATTTGGTCAAAAACTAAAAGAAGCAGGAGACACAAGCGATCTTCGTGTAACAGAACTTGGTCACATCCAACGTGGTGGTTCACCAACTGCGCGTGACCGCGTCTTGGCGTCACGCTTGGGTGCACACGCTGTTAAACTCCTCAAACAAGGAATCGGTGGTGTCGCTGTTGGTATTCGTAATGAGAAAATGGTTGAAAATCCAATTCTTGGAACAGCAGAAGAGGGAGCTTTGTTTAGCTTGACTGAAGATGGCAAGATCGTGGTGAACAACCCGCACAAAGCTGACCTTGGACTTGCTAGCTTGAACAAAAGCTTGTCATAATCAACTTTAACTAATCTGGTAAAATGACCATAAAAGGTCAAATTATATAAAGGAGTCACAAATCATGAATAAACGTGTAAAAATCGTTGCAACTTTGGGTCCTGCGGTTGAAATCCGTGGTGGAAAAAAATTCGGTGATGACGGATACTGGGGTGAAAAACTTGACGTTGAAGCTTCAGCTAAAAATATTGCTCAGCTGATTGAAGCTGGAGCAAACACTTTCCGTTTCAACTTCTCACACGGTGACCACCAAGAACAAGGTGAGCGTATGGCAACTGTTAAACTTGCTGAAAAACTTGCAGGTAAAAAAGTTGGTTTCCTTCTTGATACTAAAGGACCTGAAATCCGTACTGAATTGTTTGAAGGTGACGCAAAAGAGTACTCATACAAAACTGGTGAAAAAATCCGTGTTGCAACTAAACAAGGAATCAAATCAACTCGTGAAGTGATTGCTTTGAACGTTGCTGGTGCTCTTGACATCTACGATGATGTTGAAGTTGGTCGCCAAGTATTGGTTGACGATGGTAAACTTGGTCTTCGTGTTGTTGCAAAAGACGATGCAACTCGTGAATTTGAAGTTGAAGTTGAAAACGACGGAATTATCGCTAAACAAAAAGGTGTAAACATCCCTAACACTAAAATTCCTTTCCCAGCACTTGCTGAACGTGATAACGATGATA
Source organism: uncultured Streptococcus sp. (assembly GCA_905372925.1). Classification (GTDB taxonomy): domain Bacteria; phylum Bacillota; class Bacilli; order Lactobacillales; family Streptococcaceae; genus Streptococcus. The sequence continues at coordinate 2,440 of CAJPRB010000052.1, read as the reverse complement.
TCCGTTTCGGTCTTGAGCAAGGTATTAACTTCATCGCGATCTCATTTGTACGTACTGCGAAAGACGTGAATGAAGTTCGTGCAATCTGTGAAGAAACTGGAAACGGACATGTTCAATTGTTTGCGAAAATCGAAAACCAACAAGGTATCGACAACTTGGATGAAATCATCGAAGCTGCTGACGGTATCATGATCGCTCGTGGTGACATGGGTATCGAAGTACCATTCGAAATGGTTCCAGTTTACCAAAAAATGATCATCACTAAAGTCAATGCAGCTGGTAAAGTTGTTATCACAGCAACAAACATGCTTGAAACAATGACTGAAAAACCACGTGCAACTCGTTCAGAGGTATCAGACGTATTTAACGCTGTTATTGACGGAACTGACGCAACAATGCTTTCAGGTGAATCTGCAAACGGTAAATACCCACTTGAATCTGTTCGTACAATGGCAACAATTGACAAGAATGCTCAAACCCTTTTGAAAGAATACGGTCGTTTGTCATCAGTTAACTTGGCACGTAATTCTAAGACTGAAGTTATGGCATCAGCTGTTAAGGATGCAACTAACTCAATGAATATCAAGTTGATTGTTACCCTTACTAAAACTGGTCACACTGCACGCTTGATTTCTAAATACCGCCCAGATGCAGATATTTTGGCAATCACTTTCGATGAATTGACTCAGCGTGGATTGATGTTGAACTGGGGTGTTATTCCAGTAACAACTGAACGTCCATCAAACACTGATGATATGTTCGAACTTGCCGAAAAGATTGCAGTAGAACAAGGTTTGGTAGAATCTGGTGATGATATGATTATCGTTGCAGGTGTGCCACTTGGAGAAGCTGTTCGTACAAACACAATGCGTATCCGTACAGTACGTTAATCTAAACTTTTAAAAGCCTATCATACCAAGCTTTTGTGCTTGTGTGATGGGTCTTTTTTCTATTTAAGAAGATAAAAAGAGAGTGATTTTTATTAAACAGAAATGGGAAAAATAGGAGAACTATGGTATAATAGAATGTAGAGACCTTTTTAGTAAATTTTGAAAGAGTATAACATGAGAAAAATTGTCATCAATGGTGGACATCCATTGCAAGGTGAGATCACCATTAGCGGTGCTAAGAATAGTGTTGTAGCATTAATCCCTGCTATTATACTGGCAGACGATGTTGTCACTTTGGATTGTGTCCCAGATATTTCAGACGTTGCTAGTCTTGTAGAAATTATGGAAATCATGGGAGCGAAAGTAAAACGCTACGATGATGTTTTGGAGATTGATCCTAGAGGTGTTCAAAACATTCCTATGCCTTATGGTAAGATTAATAGCCTTCGTGCATCTTATTATTTCTACGGAAGTCTTTTAGGTCGTTTTGGTGAAGCCACGGTTGGACTTCCTGGCGGATGTGATCTTGGTCCTCGTCCGATTGACCTTCACTTAAAAGCCTTCGAAGCCATGGGAGCTAAGGTGAGCTATGAGGGAGATAATATGAATTTATCTGCCCAAGGTAAGGGACTTCACGGCGCAAGTATTTACATGGATACCGTCAGTGTTGGTGCAACGATTAATACCATGATTGCGGCTGTTAAGGCTAAGGGACGTACTGTCATTGAAAATGCAGCTCGTGAGCCAGAAATCATCGATGTAGCTACACTTTTGAACAACATGGGGGCCCACATTCGTGGTGCGGGGACTGATATTATCATTATTGATGGTGTCGAGAAACTTCATGGAACGCGCCACCAAGTCATTCCAGACCGTATTGAAGCCGGAACCTATATATCACTTGCTGCAGCGGTTGGTAAAGGGATCCGTATTAACAACGTCCTCTATGAACACTTAGAAGGCTTTATCGCCAAACTAGAAGAAATGGGCGTTCGTATGACGGTCTCAGAAGACAGCATCTTCGTTGAAGAGCAGTCTGATTTGAAGGCCATCAATATTAAAACTGCTCCTTATCCTGGTTTTGCAACCGATTTGCAACAGCCAATCACACCACTTTTACTAACTGCTCAAGGTCGTGGTACTATTATTGATACCATTTACGAAAAACGTGTCAATCATGTCTTTGAGTTAGCAAAAATGGACGCGGATATTGCGACTACAAATGACCATATTTTCTACACTGGTGGGCGAATTCTACATGGTGCCAAGGTGAAAGCTACAGACTTGCGAGCTGGTGCTGCACTTGTGATTGCTGGACTGATGGCTCAAGGCCAGACTGAAATTACAAATATTGAGTTTATCCTTCGTGGCTACTCAGATATTATTGAAAAATTACGTAGTCTTGGAGCAGATATTACACTCGTTGAAGACTAAGCCGTTGAGGTGATTATGAATATTTGGACCAAATTAGCAATGTTTTCTTTCTTTGAAACGGAACGCTTGTATTTGCGTCCTTTCTTTTTTAGTGACAGTCAAGCGTTTTTCGAGAT
>CAJPRB010000051.1:0-10818 GCA_905372925.1 uncultured Streptococcus sp. | reverse complement strand
GGGTAGTTGAACTTTCATCCTATTTTCCTCTTCTTTCTCACTCTATGACTCTCTCTAAATCGCGTAAAATCTGTTCTTTAAAGCTTAATGTTTCTTCTTCTCTTGATTTCTCGCTCAAAAGCTTTACCTCCTTGTTGGCAATCCATAACATTATATCTTAAAAGTCGCAGAAAAGCAACAAAAGATACCTTTCTCCAACTATATTTCTTGTTTTCAAGGCTTCCAAACCATGTTATACCAAGTCTCACCTGCATAGGTAGATTGGGATAGTCCTTCATTGACAAAACCATGTTTCTCATAATATGAGATAAGATAATCATGACAAGTCAGGTTAATGCCTTCTCGTTCATGTTCTAAAGCGACTTCTTTTAGGGCCGTCAGCAATTTTTTGCCCACTCCCAAAGCTTGCGCTTCCTTAGCTACCGACAGGCTCGTTACTGAGATATAGCCACCAGACCGATGACTATAGTCTTCTACTTCTTCAGTAAAAGACTGATCATGTAGATGACGGTGTGGGACGACTGGACCTTCGATATAACCAAGGATACGTCCCTCCTTTTCAGCTACGAGAAAACTGGTCTGAATTTCACGTAAATGCACCTCAAAGACGGAACGAGGAATGGCTTCCTCAAGGGAGAAATTCTCAAGCTCTATCTCTAAAATACGATCTAAATCCGAAAATCTTGCTTGTCTGATTTTCATATTTCCTCCTGATAAAAAGGATTAGCCCAAGTCAGATACCATTCAGAACCACTGCCATAATGACTCCCTGTCACTTCTTCCTCAACAAAGCCATTCATTTCAAAATATGATAGTAACTCATCAGGACTTTGCAAAAGAATACCTTGATAATCTAGCTCGACAGTCACCTGTTTCAAGGCTGCAAGAAGAAGAGTTCCCAGCCCTTGTCCCCAATGATTCGGATGAATAGTCAATGATTTTATTTCTATCCATTTGGGATAAAGAGACTGAGCTTCTCCTAAAACATAGCCTAGGAGCTGATTTTCATCCCCAGCTACAAGAAAGGTACCCGCAGTCTTGCGGATACTCTCTTCTAAGGATTGGCGGCTAAGTGCCTCTTCTAACGAAAGAGTGGCTTCTTCAATCGCCAACATTTCTTCTAAATCTGATAGGGTAGCTTGCCTTATAGTGATTGGAATTTCCATCTGGCTTTCCTTATTGGACGTTGCTTGTCAAGTTAGACAAAAGACGTTCAAATGAATATTCATAGGTTTGGATGTCTCCAGCACCCATAAAGACGTAAACAGCATTGTCATGGTCTAGGAGTGGAGAAACATTTTCAACAGTGATAACTTGGTGTTTCTTGTTGATTTTATTGGCTAGGTCTTCTACTTTGACATCACCATGGTCCACTTCACGAGCTGATCCATAGATTTGCGCTAGGTAGACGGCGTCTGCTTGATTCAAAGCGTGGGCAAATTCGTCCAACAAGGCGATGGTTCTAGTAAAGGTATGAGGTTGGAAGATTGCTACGATTTCCTTGCTTGGGTATTTCTGACGAGCCGCATCCAAGGTCGCAATGATTTCCGTTGGATGGTGGGCAAAGTCATCAATGATCACTGTATCATTGACAATTTTCTCAGTGAAACGACGCTTAACACCTGCAAAAGTTTTCAAGTGTTCACGCACCAAGTCCAAATCAAATCCAGCTGTGTAAAGAAGACCAATAACAGCTGTCGCATTCATGATATTATGACGACCAAAAGTTGGAATGTGGAATTGACCCAATTCTTGACTACGGAAGTGAACTGTAAAGGTCGAACCCGTTGTTGAGCGAAGGAGATCACTAGCTACAAAGTCATTGCCATCAGCTTCAAAACCATAGTAATAGATTGGAGCACTGGCTGTAATCTTACGCAACTCAGCATCCTCACCGTATACAAACAAACCTTTGGTAATTTGTTTGGCATAGTCGTTAAAGGCATTGAAAACATCCTCTAGACTTGTGAAGTAGTCTGGATGGTCAAAGTCAATGTTGGTGATGATAGAATATTCTGGGTGGTAAGGCATGAAGTGACGCTCATATTCGTCAGATTCAAAGACAAAATATTTGGCATTAGCTGAACCACGACCTGTCCCGTCACCAATCAAGAAGCTGGTGTCTGTGATGTGAGACAAGACATGTGACAACATACCTGTTGTTGAAGTTTTCCCATGTGCTCCTGCCACTCCCATGCTGACAAAGTCACGCATAAAGCTACCTAGGAATTCATGGTAACGTTTGTAGCTGATACCATTTTGGTCTGCATAGGCGATTTCAACGTTGTTATCTGGACGGAAGGCATTCCCAGCGATAATCTCCACATCACCTTGTAGGTTCTTTTCATCAAAAGGAAGAATCGCAATCCCTGCCTGTTCTAGTCCACGTTGAGTAAAGTAGTATTTTTCAACGTCTGAACCTTGAACCTTGTGTCCCATTTGGTGCAACATCAAGGCTAGGGCACTCATACCTGATCCCTTGATTCCAATAAAATGATATGTTTTTGACATGCTTTTCTCCCCTACTCAGTAATTCTTGTCAGATTCAACTCTTGGGCAACCTGACGTTCCTGTTCTGTTTGCTTATTCTTTTTATTATAGATTTGACTCTTCTTTAGAAAATCATAGTTGTTCTTTTTAGCTTTTCCCGTTTGGGTTTTCGGAGTTGAAGTCGCTACTTGGCCAACCTCCTCAGCTAAGATATAGTGGGACTGGCTCAAGTTTTTACTAAATTTGGCAAACTCACCTGGATTTTCCTTTTGAAATGGTGCTGTTGGTTGGTTTCCTTGACGAACAAGTGTTGAACCATTGTGTCGTCTGGTATGACTAACATCCTGAGTCAAATACTTGGCTGAACGTTTCTTCTTCAAATCCGCACGCGCCTCTTCTCGAGCCAATTCAGCATACGTTTTTTCAACTTTTTTAGGTTCTGGAGCTGATTCTGGCTTTTTGCTAACCACTGGAGAAACTACGGTTTCTTCCTCATTGATAGGAGACCATTCCAAATAGTTCTTATCTCGGTAATCACCTCTGATATTGCTAATAAAGTCTGACTCATCGTACAAGTCCATGACTGGCATTTTGGTCAGCATGATCTCATCATCTGACACCAATGGAAATCGATCTTGTTTCATTTTGTATTTCCTTTCAACACTTCATTATAGCGTATTGTCTTGATTTTTCAAGTGCTGGCTTCAGAAATTCCCAAAATTTCACGAATTTCTGCCAGACTGAGGCTCGCACGCGACTCCGTACCATCTAAAACTTGGGAAACCAAATGTTTTTTCTGTTCTTGAAGTTCTTGGATTTTTTCTTCAATGGTCCCCTTGGTAATCAAACGATAGACCTCGACCATCTGCTCCTGCCCCATGCGGTGGGCTCTTCCGATGGCCTGTGCTTCGACAGCGGGATTCCACCAAAGGTCAACCAAAATAACCGTATCAGCTCCCGTTAGATTAAGACCGACTCCACCTGCCTTCAGGGAGATGAGAAAGGCATCTCTCTCCCCTTGGTTAAAGGCCTTGGTCATCTCCTGTCTGTCTTGAGCTGGAGTTGAGCCCGTGATTTTGAAGGAGGTCAAGCCCAAGTCTGGGAGTTCTTGCTCGATTTTTTCCAACATTCCTTTGAACTGGGAGAAAATCAAGACCCGATGCCCACCATCAGCCACTTGTAGTAATAAATCTCGGAGACTATCCATTTTACCACTAGCTCCTTGGTAATCGTCCATGAAGAGAGCTGGCGTATCGCAGATCTGGCGCAATCGCATGAGACCAGATAAGATTTCTACCCGACTTCTCTGGAATTCTTGATCTGTCACTTGCGCTAGTCGGTCTCGCATCTGTTGCAACTGGGCCAGATAGATGGCCTTCTGTTGATCTTCCAGTTCATTTTTATAGACGACTTCGATCAAGTCAGGTAGTTCTGTCAGGACTTCTTCTTTCTTACGCCTCATGACGAAGGGCTTGATAAACTGCGCGACTCGGTCAGCTGGTAATTTCATAAACTCCTTTTTACTTGGCAAGAGCCCCGGAAGCACAATTTGAAAGATAGACCACAACTCTCCTAAATGATTTTCAATGGGCGTACCTGACAAAGCAAAAACTGCTGGCACCACAAACTGGCGCAAACTCTGAGCAATCTTGGTTTGGGCATTTTTCATGACCTGAGCTTCATCTAAGAAGAGAAAATCAAAAGCCATCTCTTGATAAAGCTCGCTGTCTTGACGAAAGGTGGCATAGCTAGTCACATAGATTTGGTGATTTTCAGAAAGAATTGCTTCTCGATTCGCTTTCAAACCATGAACGACAGTCAAATTCAACTGTGGGGCAAATTTTCTGAATTCATCTGCCCAGTTGTAGATCAAACCTGACGGCGCTAAAATCAAGACCCGACTATCTTCTGTCACCTGACTGGTCAAAAAAGCAATAGTTTGCAGTGTTTTTCCCAGTCCCATATCATCTGCTAGGATGCCACCAAAGCCATAGCGGTAAAGCATCTGAAGCCAACGAACACCCTTTTCCTGATAGTCTCTCAAACTCGCCTGCACCCGTATATCTCCCAAAGGAAAATCCTCTGGATGGGTCAAATCATGAGCTAAATGCTGAAATTCCTCTGAGAAGGAGATCCTATCTCGACCTTCAAAAAGCTGAGAAAGGCTATAAGCCAGAGATTTTCGCGCTTGGAAAGAACCATCTTTTAGCTCAACCCCCAGTTCCTGTAAATTTTGACGAATCTGCTTGGTTTCCTCATCAAAAAAGTACACTTGGTCAGAAGAACTGATATAGAAATCCTGATTGCTGGTCAGGGCTTTAAGAGCTTGATCAATCTCTTCTTGGGCAATTCCTTGGAAATCAAACTGAATCTCCAACAATCCTCCCTTGGACTCAATCTGAACCTGAGGAGCTTGGACACTGTAGAGCTGATTCATCTCATCAGACAAGGAAACCTGACCCAACTTCTCAAAAGCTGGAATCGTATGGTGAAAGAAAGAATAAACCACTTCTGGCTTCAAAGCCTGTCTCCAAGACTGAAAATCAGCCTCAAAACCAGCCCCTAAACTAACTTGAAATATCTGGCTTTCAACGGCAACATCGCTAGCGAAAGGTAATTGTTCCAACTGTTGACGACTAGTCACCTTAACATCTCCATAGTCAAACTGGATATCCAAGCGGATACGGCCGTCATCCTCCCTATCAAAGTAAAAGGTTGGTGAAAAGGGGCGTATTTGCAAACGTTCGGGGGCAGACACTGTTCCTAGCTGTCCAAACAAAGGCAGGCAGGCGGCTAGGCGGTCACGATCACTGTTGTCAAACTGGAGGCATTTTCTCCCTCTTTCTTCCTGAGGGAGCTCCTTGATTTCCTTTAGTAAGCTGATTTGTTTAGGATTTAAGAGATAAAGATTCCCCTTACGAAAGAGAACTGCCCCTCCATAGAATACGTTAACTCGCTCACTTTCAGAGATCTTCATCTCAAAATAATCGGGATACTCCTTCACAGAAAAAGAGAAAAGTTCTGCATCGGGATCTAAATCATGAAAGAGAAGACTTCCATAACTAGTAATCTGGTGCTCAAAATGAAAATCTTCCAAGTTCATCAGCAACTCTACTCCCTGCTCAAAAAAGGTCAGAGGGAAAAAGAGGTGACGACCTTGATTGGGGAAAAAGAGGTCTTGACTCAGTCCCTCCTCAATCAAGCCACATAAAAAAGTAAGAACATCTTGACTAGCTGTATCAAAAGCATCCCAAGACAAGTCATTTTCATAGCGTTTCCCAATCATATATGGCTTTCGATGGACTAAGACCTTCAAAAAGAGTGGAATATCACGGATGACATAATATTTTTGACTATCAACTAAACCGATTCGAAGAGTCCAAAGGAGACGGTTGGTTCCAGCTTCCACCTGGCCTAGAGCCGACAAAGTGTAAGTCTTTTCTCGTTTTTGAGGTTGAACGCGCTCCAAAAAACTACCACCAAAACTAACCTTGGTTTCAACCTCTTCTTGCTCTTCATGTCCTTTTTCTAAGGCTTGTAAAATCACCTGGCCTTCTTCATCGTTTTTCAGATAATGCTCGAGCGCCGCTAGGTGAACACAGTAACCTCTTTTTTGGAAAAAATCACAAGCACAAAAAACAAGATCATCCTCTAAACTGTAGCGCAAATCTTCTCCAGCTACACGAGTATAGAGGCGATTCCCTTTTTCCTTGATAATCTCAATGTTGCCGGTTTCATAGAGTGTAACACCCTCCATGCGCAACTTTCCCGGAATCAATTTAGCCATAGTTACCCCTTTATCTTATCTTTTCATTATACCACATTTTCCCCTACGAAAATAGCCTTCTAGGAAGACTTTTCTCCTAGAAGGCTGGATTTTTAAAGGGTAGCAAAAGTGGTTACGATGCGTTGGCAAACCTCTTCCAGTACTGACTTCGGCATAGCTACATTGAGGCGGGCATGAAGAGTTCCCTCCTCTCCAAAGTCCAAACCTCGGTTCAAGATAACCTTAGCTTCATTCTGCAAAAGCTCTTGCAAGCGGTCATCCGTTAGGTCATAGGCCGAAAAATCAAGCCAAATCAAGTAGGTACCTTGCGGTTTCATGACCTTAATCTTGGTTTCGTTGCCCAAAACATCCACTACATAGTTAATGTGATCCTCGATAACTTCTTTTAGTTCTCCTAACCAGTCCTTACCATAACGGTAGGCAGCTTCTGTCGCCAAATAACCCAAGCCTGAGATCTCATGCTGGTTATTGGCCAACTGGCGTTTCTGGAAAGCAACACGAAGCTTTGGATTTTCAATAACTGCATAGGAATTCTTGGTCCCAGCAATATTAAAGGTCTTAGTGGCACTGCTCAAGATAAGGGCAAAGTCTTTAAAGGAGGGATCAATGGTATTAAAAGACTGGTGTTTGTGACCAAAGAGGGCCAAATCTTGGTGAATCTCATCTGAAACCAACAAAACACCATGTTTTTGGCAGAGATGCCCAATCTTTTCTAACACTTCCTTTTCCCAAATACGTCCACCAGGATTGTGAGGATTGCAAAGGATATAAAGCTTCACATCCTCTTCTACCAATTCCTTTTCCAGCTGGTCAAAGTCAATCTCAAACAGACCATTCTTTTCCACCAAAGAATTGGTAATCAATCTGCGATTGTTCAGTTTGACACTGCGGGCAAAAGGTGGATAGACCGGTGTGTTAATCAGAACAGCCTCTCCTTCTTTTGTAAAGGCTTGAATAGCTGTTGAAATAGCTGGTACCACTCCCTCGATAAAGACGAGGGCATCCTTGTCAAAGTGATAGCCGTGTTGATTGACTTCCCAGTCCTGAACCGACTCAATCAAAGCATCGCTAGCATAAGTATAGCCATAGACCAACTGATCTGCGTAGGCTTGTACAGCTTGTCGAACTTCAGGCAAAACCACAAAGTCCATATCTGCTATCCAAGCTGGTAGGACTTCTCGATCAGCTTCCGCTTCTTTCCATTTATAGGTATGATGCCCAAAACGATTGGGCAGGCTTGTAAAATCATATTTTCCCATCTTTGTCTTATCCTTCCAAGGCTTGGCGCAAGTCTGCAATCAAATCTCTAGCATCTTCAATCCCAATTGACAAGCGCAAGAGGTCATCTGTCAAACCATAAGAATGGCGCACTTCTGCTGGAATATCGGCGTGAGTTTGCGTCGTTGGATAAGTGATAAGACTTTCCACCCCACCTAAACTTTCCGCAAAAGAGAAGACCTTGAGACTGTTCAAAATATGAGGAATGCGTTTTTCATCCACTACTTTAAAAGAAATCATACCCCCACGTCCAGTATAGAGCACTTCCTTGACAGCAGGTGAATCCTTCAAAAAGGCAACTACTTCTTGGGCATTAGCTGTCGAACGTTCCATACGAAGAGACAAGGTCTTAAGACCACGAATCAACTGATAACTATCAAACGGTGACAAGACCGCACCAGTCGTATTGAGATTGTAAAACAGTTGTTCATATAGTTCTAAACTATTAGTCACAACTACCCCAGCTAAGACATCATTGTGCCCTGCAAGGTACTTGGTTGCCGAATGAAGGACAATATCCGCACCATCTTCGATCGGTCGTTGGTAAATCGGACTGTAGAAGGTATTGTCTACGACTACTTTAGCACCCTTGTCATGAGCTAGTTTGGCTAGTTTTGCAATATCAAATTCCAACATCAAAGGATTGGTTGGCGTTTCGATGTAGAGAACATCCACATCATTTTCCAGCTCAGCAATCAACTCTGCTTCTGTATTGGCATAGGTAAAATGGAAACGGCCTTCTTGCTCGACTTGGTTGAACCAACGGAAAGAACCCCCATAAAGATCGCGCACAGCCAAGACTTTACTTCCTACTGGAAAAACACTAAAAGCCAGTACAATCGCAGCCATACCTGAGCTCGTCGCTAGGGCATAGTCTGCTGATTCGATTGCAGCCAAGACTTCCTCCGCCTTACTGCGAGTTGGGTTTTTAGTACGCGTATAGTCAAAACCAGTAGACTGACCGAACTCTGGATGCTGATAAGTTGTTGAAAAATGAAGCGGCGTCACCAAGGCACCTGTCGTCTTATCTGACTTGATACCCGCCTGGGCCAAAATTGTGTTGATGTGTAGTTCTTTGCTCATACAATACCTCCAAATCTATAGTAACTATTGTACCACTTATTTTCGCCAACTCATTTTCTTCTTTTCAAGAGCTAGTTATAGTTTCAAACTATACAAAAACGATAGTTCCTTGAGGAACTATCGTTTTTCCTGTTGAATAGACTGGTTATTTAACGTGTTTTGCCAGTTCTTCTTGGGCTTTTTTATTTGATTCTTCTTTTTCTTTCAGCCATTTTTCTTTAGCTTTTTCATACTCATCAGCCGTTACAGTCTTATCTTGTAACTTGAGGTACTTGTATGATTCCACACCCTTATTTCCTGCTTGTGAGAATGGTGCTGAGAATGGAACTGTCTTTCTCAAGCTAGGTGTTCCACCAAGGGAAACGTTTGGAATTGCAAGGGCGCTATCAACGAGCCAAGCTTGAATTTCTGCATATTTTTCATAACGTTTCGCTGGATCTTGCTCCTTGTTAGCTTCTTCTAACATTTGAGTGTAAGTATCCAGACCAACTGCCTTAGCCTTGTCATTGACCTCACCTGGTTCTAGACCAAGGTTTTGCAACATACCGCCGTTATTGACATTTAGGATATCTAGATAGCTTGATGGATCCAAGTAGTCAGCACTCCAACCGCCATTATAGATATCAAAGTCTTTTTGAGCTGCCGTTTGAGCGAGGTAGCTAGAATTATCGAAGTCATCTGTTGATAATTGTTGGATATCAATAACCACATTCTCAGCTCCTAGAACAGATTCGATGGATTGTTTTAAAGAACTTGCTTCAAGTACACCTTTTTTAGCTGATTGGTCAACTGATACATCCAAGTGAATTGGGAATTGCACACCCTTAGCTTCCAATTCTTTCTTAGCTTCTGCAAATTTAGCTTTAGCCTTGTCAGGATTGTAGTATGGATCTTGCGCGTCTGCAAAGTTGATTCCTTGCCATTCTTGACCATAGTTGACCATCTTTTCTGAAACAACATCGCCAAAGTCTTTTCCGTTGATACTTACAAATGTAGGAGGTACCACTAGGTTACGAATAATCTTCGTTGCTCCATCTTCCCCTTGAGATTGAGCTCCATAGGCTGTACGGTTATAAGCATAGTTGAAGGCTTGACGGAAGTTTTTATTCAGAACTGCTTCTTGTGTTGATTTCTTTTCGATATCTGAGGACTTAGAAGTGAAGTTATAAGATTTTCTGTCCAAGTTAAAGTTCAAGTAATAAGAAGTTGCGGTTTGCATACTATAGATGATGTTATCCTTGTTCTTCTCTTTAATTCCTTCAAAGCTTGAGCTATTTGGATAGAGACGCGCGTAGCTGTAGACTCCTTCTACAAAGTTACGAGCTAGGGCATCTTGGTCACTACCATCATAGTAAGTCAATTTCACATCGTCCACAAAGACATTTTTAGCATCCCAGTAGTTCGGATTTTTCTTGTATTCGATAACAGATTTTGAAACAAATGATTTCATCAAGAAAGGTCCATTGTACAAAATGCTAGAAGGGTCTACCTTACCAAAATCATCCCCTTTTGATTTCAAGAAATCCGCATTGACAGGGAAGAGAATGGTTGAAGTTGTTTTAGAGTTCCAATAAGATTCTGGACGTGTCAAAGTGTACTGAACTGTTTGGTCATCAATCGCCTTCACACCGACAGTTGAAAAGTCTGTTGTTTTACCGTTGATATAGTCATCCAAACCTGCTACAGAGTCTTGAACCAAGTACAAGGCTTCAGATTTTTTATCTGCCGCATATTTCAAACCTGTCACAAAGTCTTGAGCAGTTACAGGTGCGTATTCTTCACCTTCGTATGTATACCACTTGGCATCTTTACGAAGTTTGTAGGTATAAGTCAAACCGTCCTTGGAAACGGTCCAATCCTCTGCCAAAGATGGAACATAGTTACCATATTGGTCATTTTCCATCAAACCATCTACCAGATTGGTAACGATATCATTGGTTGTTGCACGGTTCTCTGCTAGATAGTTCAAACTAGATGGATCACTAGAATAGACATAGTTATATGTTTTAGATGAACTTGCTGAGTTCCCACATGCGCTCAATAGGATACCTGCGCTTAATACGACACCTGCCAGTGTCAGATACTTGGCCTTAGACTTTTTCATTTCCAGAACCTCCTGTTTTTAATATTTGACTTATTATACAACTTAAGTTTTATTTAGTCAATAGTTTTTTAAACAA
>CAJPRB010000050.1:0-11029 GCA_905372925.1 uncultured Streptococcus sp. | reverse complement strand
AGTGAAGCGTTTAGGTAAGTCGCCATGGCGATTACCGTCAAATGACTAGCAACATAAAGTTGCTGTCATTTGTAACGATCTACATCTTCTCCTCCAACTCTACGTCTGGATATTTATCCGCAAACCAGCGGAGGGCAAAGTCATTTTCAAAGAGGAAGACTGGTTGGTCAAAGCGGTCTTTGGCCAAGATATTGCGGCTTGAAGACATGCGCTCGTCTAGGTCTTCCGGCTTGATCCAACGAACCGTCTTTTTACCCATTGGACTCATGACCACTTCTGCATTGTACTCACCCTCCATGCGGTGCTTAAAGACTTCAAACTGGAGTTGTCCGACAGCGCCTAGCATATACTCACCTGTTTGGTAATTCTTGTAAAGCTGGATGGCTCCCTCTTGTACCAACTGCTCAATCCCCTTGTGGAAGGATTTTTGTTTCATGACGTTCTTGGCAGAAACTTTCATGAAAATCTCAGGAGTAAAGGTTGGCAATGGTTCAAATTCAAACTTGTTTTTCCCAACAGTTAGCGTATCCCCAACTTGATAAGTACCTGTATCATAAACCCCGATAATATCACCTGCCACGGCATTGGTCACATTCTCACGACTTTCCGCCATAAATTGAGTGACATTCGACAGTTTAGCTCCCTTACCAGTACGAGGCAGATTGACACTCATTCCACGCTCAAATTCACCCGATACGATACGGACAAAGGCGATGCGGTCACGGTGACGAGGGTCCATGTTGGCTTGGATTTTAAAGACGAATCCTGAGAAATCCTTGTCGTAAGGATCCACAATTTCCCCGTCTGTCTTCTTGTGTCCGTGTGGTTCTGGAGCAAACTTAAGGAAGGTCTCAAGAAAGGTCTGCACCCCAAAGTTGGTCAGGGCTGAACCGAAGAAGACCGGAGTCAGTTCTCCTGCAAGAATAGCTTCTTCCGAAAACTCATTTCCTGCTTCCTTCAGGAGCTCAATGTCATCCTTGACTTGCTCATAAAATGGGTTACTTCCAAAGAGTTTGTCCCCTTCTTCCAGACTGGCAAAACGTTCATCCCCTTTATAAAGTTCCAAGCGTTGGTTATAAAGGTCATACAAGCCCTCAAAGGCTTTCCCCATCCCGATTGGCCAGTTCATTGGATAACTCGCAATGCCTAGGACTTCTTCTAGTTCTTGCAAGAGATCCAGTGGCTCACGACCGTCACGGTCTAGCTTGTTCATAAAGGTAAAGACAGGAATACCACGGTGCTTCACAACCTCAAATAATTTCTTAGTTTGAGCCTCGATACCCTTGGCAGAGTCCACGACCATGACCGCAGCATCCACCGCCATCAAGGTACGATAGGTGTCTTCTGAGAAGTCCTCGTGCCCTGGTGTGTCTAGGATATTAACACGTTTACCATCATAGTCAAACTGCATAACGGATGAGGTTACCGAAATCCCACGTTGTTTCTCGATATCCATCCAGTCAGACTTGGCAAAATTTCCTGTTTTCTTACCTTTTACGGTACCAGCTTCACGAATTTCTCCCCCGAAGTAGAGCAATTGCTCAGTGATGGTCGTTTTCCCCGCGTCCGGGTGGGAAATAATGGCAAATGTACGGCGTTTCTTAATTTCTTCTTGTAAAGTCATCTTCTTCTCTTTCTTTCATTTTAGTATAATGGTGAATGTTAGTATTTTTTTATTTTACATTGGAATATTCTAATCCTTTCAACCTACCTATTATAGCGGATTTTGGGGATTTTTTCAATCATCCATCAGACCAAAAACGAGGCTAGACTTTGACATCCTTTCTCTTTTTCCACCGTTTCTTGAACAAGATATCAAAGAGAAGCAAAGCTAGAGAAAGAATAACCGACACAAGGAGGTACTTTAGCCATAGAGGAGCATTCGAGATAAATGGTGTATCCCTTAAGAGGCCATAATTTCCACCAGTCACCTGATTAACCCCAACTAGAAAGAGATTGAGAACGAAAGTATAGACTACGATCATATACTTCTTAAGTAAGCTCTTGTCATAGTGATTCATCAAGTAGACCAAGGAATTCACCAAAAGGGCATAGTGTCCAATCAAAAATGAAAAACTAGTGATGTGGGGGAAATCATAGGGATCAAAGACAGGATAACCTAGGGCAAAAATCGCTCCACTGACCCCCAAAAGAGCAAAATACTGCTTGCTCCGCCATTTATCTGGCAAGAAAACCACTGCAAACATAGCCAAACGGCAATGATAAAATGGAAGGCTATTAGAAAATGGAATCTCAAAACCAACATACCAGCTATATAGGGCTAGTAACTGGAGGATCTGAATCCCCTTAAACAAGCAGACAAATTTCGGATTATTGTGATAAGCAAGTGCTCCATAAATACAAAGCACTAAAGTAAGCATCATGATCCCATACCAAAAGAGTGAAATGGGAGGAGGAACGGTTTGGAATCTTGTAAAAAAATTATGTAGCATATTTTCTATCCTAACTCATCTTTCGAGGAATTCTTCCTACATTAATCTCTAGTCTCACTTAATTTTTCTTTTAGTTTAACTATTATAGCGAATTAAAAGCGATTTTTCAATTTCTATTTCTTTTCAGTTTGGCTCCCTTATTTATAGGAAAATATGGTAAAATAGAACAGACTAAAAATCATCATTTCACGAAAGGATGCAAGATGAAAATTACGCAAGAAGAGGTAACACACGTTGCCAATCTTTCAAAATTAAAATTCTCTGAAGAAGAAACTGCCGCCTTTGCGACAACCTTGTCTAAAATTGTTGATATGGTTGAATTGCTGGGCGAAGTCGACACAACTGGTATCGCACCTACTACGACCATGGCTGACCGCAAGACTGTACTCCGCCCTGATGTGGCCGAAGAAGGAACAGACCGTGACCGCCTGTTTAAAAACGTACCTGAAAAAGAAAACTACTATATCAAGGTACCAGCTATCCTAGATGATGGAGGAGATGCCTAATGACTTTTAATAACAAAACTATTGAAGACTTGCACAACCTCCTTGTCTCTAAAGAAATTTCTGCAACTGAATTGACCCAAGCCACGCTTGAAGATATCAAGTCTCGCGAGACAGCTATCAACGCTTTTGTCACCATCGCTGAAGAGCAAGCTCTTGCTCAAGCTAAAGCCATTGATGAAACTGGAATCGATGCGGACAATGTTCTTTCAGGGATTCCACTGGCTGTTAAGGATAATATCTCTACAGACGGTATCCTCACAACTGCTGCTTCAAAAATGCTCTACAACTATGAGCCAATCTTTGATGCGACAGCCGTTGCCAATGCCAAAGCTAAGGGTATGATTGTTGTCGGAAAAACCAACATGGACGAGTTTGCCATGGGTGGTTCTGGTGAGACTTCTTACTACGGCGCAACTAAAAATGCTTGGGACCACAGCAAGGTTCCTGGTGGTTCATCAAGCGGTTCTGCCGCAGCTGTAGCTTCTGGGCAAGTCCGCTTGTCACTTGGTTCTGATACTGGTGGTTCCATCCGCCAACCTGCCGCCTTCAACGGGATCGTTGGTCTCAAACCAACCTACGGAACGGTTTCTCGTTTCGGTCTCATTGCCTTCGGTAGCTCATTAGACCAGATTGGCCCTTTCGCTCCAACTGTTAAGGAAAACGCCCTCTTGCTCAATGCTATTGCGAGCGAAGATGCCAAAGACTCCACTTCTGCCCCTGTCCGCATTGCCGACTTTACTTCAAAAATCGGTCAAGACATCGAGGGCATGAAAATTGCTTTGCCTAAGGAATACCTTGGTGAAGGGATTGACCCAGAGGTTAAGGAAACTATCCTGAACGCAGCCAAACACTTTGAAAAACTCGGTGCTATCGTTGAAGAAGTCAGCCTTCCTCACTCTAAATACGGTGTTGCCGTTTACTACATTATTGCTTCATCAGAAGCATCCTCAAACTTGCAACGTTTTGACGGTATCCGTTACGGTTATCGTGCAGAAGATGCGACGAATCTTGATGAAATCTATGTAAACAGCCGTAGCCAAGGTTTCGGTGACGAAGTGAAACGTCGGATCATGCTTGGTACTTTCAGTCTTTCATCAGGTTACTACGATGCCTACTACAAGAAGGCTGGTCAGGTCCGTACCCTCATCATCCAAGATTTCGAAAACGTCTTTGCGGATTACGACTTGATTTTGGGACCAACTGCTCCAAGCGTTGCCTATGATTTGGACTCCCTCAACCATGACCCAGTTGCCATGTACTTGGCTGACCTCTTGACCATCCCAGTCAACTTAGCGGGTCTCCCAGGAATTTCGATCCCTGCTGGATTCTCTCAAGGTCTCCCTGTCGGTCTCCAATTGATCGGTCCTAAATACTCTGAGGAAACCATTTACCAAGCTGCTGCTGCTTTTGAGGCGACAACAGACTACCACAAACAACAACCCGTGATTTTTGGAGGTGATAACTAATGAACTTTGAAACAGTCATTGGACTTGAAGTCCACGTAGAACTCAACACCAATTCAAAAATCTTCTCACCTACTTCTGCCCACTTTGGAAATAACCAAAATGCCAACACCAACGTGATTGACTGGTCTTTCCCAGGAGTACTTCCGGTTCTCAATAAAGGTGTTGTCGATGCTGGTATCAAGGCAGCTCTTGCCCTCAACATGGACATCCACAAAAAGATGCACTTTGACCGCAAGAACTACTTCTATCCTGATAATCCAAAAGCCTACCAAATTTCTCAGTTTGATGAGCCAATCGGCTACAACGGCTGGATTGAAGTGGAGCTAGAAGACGGTACAACCAAGAAAATCGGTATCGAGCGCGCCCACTTGGAAGAAGACGCTGGTAAAAACACCCACGGTACAGATGGCTACTCTTATGTTGACCTCAACCGCCAAGGGGTGCCATTGATTGAGATTGTTTCTGAAGCCGACATGCGTTCCCCAGAAGAAGCCTATGCTTATCTGGCTGCCCTCAAGGAAGTTATCCAGTACGCTGGCATTTCTGACGTTAAGATGGAAGAAGGTTCCATGCGTGTGGATGCTAATATCTCCCTTCGCCCTTATGGTCAAGAGAAATTCGGTACCAAGACTGAGTTGAAAAACCTCAACTCCTTCTCTAACGTCCGTAAAGGGCTTGAATACGAAGTCCAACGTCAAGCTGAAATCCTTCGCTCAGGTGGTCAAATTCGCCAAGAAACACGCCGTTACGATGAAGCTAACAAGGCAACTATCCTCATGCGTGTCAAGGAAGGCGCTGCAGACTACCGCTACTTCCCAGAACCTGACCTACCACTCTTTGAAATCTCAGACGAGTGGATTGAGGAAATGCGTACAGAATTGCCAGAGTTTCCAAAAGAACGCCGTGCGCGCTACGTATCTGATCTTGGCTTGTCAGACTACGATGCTAGCCAGTTGACTGCAAACAAAGTCACTTCTGACTTCTTTGAAAAAGCTGTTGCCCTCGGTGGCGATGCCAAACAAGTCTCTAACTGGCTCCAAGGTGAAGTCGCTCAGTTCTTGAACGCCGAAGGTAAAACACTGGAACAAATCGAATTAACACCAGAAAACTTGGTAGAAATGATTGCCATCATCGAAGACGGCACGATCTCTTCCAAGATTGCCAAGAAAGTCTTTGTCCACCTGGCTAAAAATGGTGGTGGCGCGCGTGAATACGTGGAAAAAGCAGGCTTGGTGCAAATCTCAGATCCAGATGTTCTGATTCCAATCATCCACCAAGTCTTTGCGGATAACGAAGCAGCTGTTGCCGACTTCAAATCAAGTAAACGCAACGCAGACAAGGCCTTCACAGGCTTCCTTATGAAGGCAACCAAAGGCCAAGCCAATCCACAAGTTGCCCTTAAACTACTCGCCCAGGAATTGGCCAAGTTGAAAGAAAACTAGACAGAACAAAACCAGCTCTAAGGTTGGTTTTTTCTTCTCTACCAACTCCCAATAACTATTTTGGCTTTATTTCCAGAGTATTTTATGGTAAAATGAAGAGTAATAATATTTATTAAAGAGGTAAAAACATGATTGAAGCAAGTAAATTAAAAGCTGGTATGACCTTTGAAACAGCTGACGGTAAATTGATTCGCGTTTTGGAAGCTAGTCACCACAAACCAGGTAAAGGGAACACGATCATGCGTATGAAATTGCGTGATGTCCGTACTGGTTCTACATTTGACACAAGCTACCGTCCAGAGGAAAAATTTGAACAAGCCATCATCGAGACTGTCCCAGCTCAATACTTGTACAAAATGGATGACACAGCATACTTCATGAATACAGAAACTTACGACCAATACGAAATCCCTGTAGTCAATGTTGAAAACGAATTGCTTTACATCCTTGAAAACTCAGAAGTGAAGATCCAATTCTACGGAACTGAAGTGATTGGTGTTACCGTTCCTACTACTGTTGAATTGACAGTTGCAGAAACTCAACCATCTATCAAAGGTGCTACTGTTACAGGTTCTGGTAAACCAGCAACGATGGAAACTGGACTTGTCGTAAACGTTCCAGACTTCATCGAAGCAGGACAAAAACTCGTTATCAACACTGCAGAAGGAACTTACGTTTCTCGTGCCTAATCTCTAGAAAGAGGTCATTCTATGGGAATTGAAGAACAACTTGGCGAAATCGTTATCGCCCCACGTGTACTTGAAAAAATCATTGCTATTGCTACAGCAAAAGTAGAGGGTGTACACTCTTTTTCAAACAAATCAGTATCTGACACCCTTTCAAAACTTTCGCTCGGCCGCGGTGTTTATCTTAAAAACGTGGACGAAGAACTCACAGCTGATATCTACCTCTACCTTGAGTACGGAGTAAAAGTTCCTAAGGTAGCTGTTGCTATCCAAAAAGCTGTCAAAGATGCAGTCCGTAATATGGCTGATGTAGAACTCGCTGCTATCAATATCCACGTTGCAGGTATCGTTCCAGATAAAACACCAAAACCAGACTTGAAAGACTTGTTTGATGAGGATTTCCTCAATGACTAGTCCACTATTAGAATCTAGACGTGAGCTCCGTAAATGCGCTTTTCAAGCTCTCATGAGCCTTGAGTTCGGTACAGATGTCGAAACTGCTTGTCGTTTCGCCTACACACACGATCGTGAAGATACGGATGTGCAACTTCCAGCCTTTTTGACAGAGCTAGTTTCTGGTGTTCAGGCTAAAAAGGAAGAACTAGACAAGCAAATCACACAGCATTTAAAAGCAGGTTGGACCATTGAACGTTTAACGCTCGTGGAGAGAAACCTCCTTCGCTTGGGAGTCTTTGAAATCACTTCATTTGACACCCCTCAGCTAGTTGCTGTTAATGAAGCTATCGAGCTTGCAAAGAACTTCTCAGATCAAAAGTCTGCCCGTTTTATCAATGGACTGCTCAGCCAGTTTGTAACAGAAGAACAGTAAATAGAAAAAGTGTTTGACAACTATCAAACACTTTTTTCTTTGCCCCCACTATCTAAAAAAGTGGTAATAGACATAATTATAAACAAAAATCCAGATGGGTTTTGCATAAATGAGAAAGTTGAAAAAACTATGACAGAGGATGGTGATTTTTAAGTTCTTTGTCCAACGATATACTAGAGCAAAGAAAAGACCAATAAAACTATAAATAATCAAACCGATAGGGTCTCGGTGAGTTAGGATTAAATGGCTAATCCCAAAGATGAGAGCAGATAGGATAACATCCAAATAATACTTGGACTGGGGAAAGAAGGTATTCATAAAATACCCTCTATCAATTAGTTCCTCTGATATAGGTGCGACGACTACTGTTAAAATAAAACCGAGAACGGTTGATAGAAAAGTTGGTTGTCCATTTGAATAAAGGATAGAAAGTAGCTTTTGAAAAATATACTTGTTATCAACTAAATAGTGATACTGTATCTGAAAAGCATCCACCAATTGACGAACAAAATAACAAGCTACTAGACTGACTACAAGGGGAAAAATCGTTGACCAAGTCCAAGCCTTTTTTTCAAAGATAAAGAGCATCTCTTTCTTTTTTAACCAAAAGACAAATAAGACTACAAGAACTAGTTCCCAAACAAGTGAAATGATAGAATAGCCATCTATCCCCCATCCCAATATCTTAGTTAGATGCATAATCCATAACTCTGGTAGATAAACCGATAGAAATACCAGTGATGTATAGACTCCCAAGTGCCCTAGTTTTTTCATACTTATCCCTTTAATTTATTAATAGCCAATACCATAAGCACGTCTAGTCGCATGAGTCAGTATTGTACTCCATTCTGTCGCTAAACTATATGCATATGGCGAATCCCAATGTCTATCATCAACTAACCAAATCATTCGACCACCTGAAACTTGGTCTAACTCTTCAGATGAAAGAACTGTAAATGTTTCTGTACCTGTCATATCAAGTACCTCCTTAAAATAAATTTTTGTAAGCTTACATCTACAGTATACATCTTTTTTGTCTATTTTATAGTCCATCTCCTCAACTGTCAATTTTTCGTCCTGAAATGTATGTTCTCTAGAAAAAATGCTAGAACCTTTACTCAGTTCTAGCTTTCTTTTTAGTATTTTCTAAACCGTTGGTAACGCTCTTTGAGGAGCTGTTCCAAGGCTAATCCTTGCAAGCGTTCAAGCTCTGCACGCAATTCATTTTTAACGCAACCGAACAGTTCTTTACTTGACAGCCCTGCTTCTGAGATTACCTTGTCTACGATTCCCATTTCTAGGAGTTCGTGTGAAGTGATCTTCATCAACTCTGCCGCCTCCATGGCACGGCTTCCATCCTTCCAGAGGATAGAGGCAAATCCTTCAGGGCTAAGTACTGCGTAGATTGAGTTTTCTAACATCCAGACACGGTTAGCTACGGCTAGAGCTAGGGCCCCACCAGATCCTCCTTCACCGATAATAATCGCGATGATTGGAACCTTGAGGTCACTCATTTCCATCAGGTTTCGGGCAATTGCTTCACCTTGTCCACGTTCCTCGGCTCCAACACCTGGGTAAGCACCCGCCGTATTGATAAAGGTCACAACTGGACGACCAAACTTTTCTGCCTGTTTCATCAGGCGAAGAGCCTTACGATAGCCTTCTGGATGAGGTTGCCCAAAATTTCGTTTGAGGTTGTCATGAAGACTCTTCCCCTTTTGGATACCAACGACAGTTACTGCTTGGTCACCTAACCAGCCAATTCCACCGATGACCGCACCATCATCGCGGAAAGAGCGATCTCCATGCAATTCGATAAACTCGTCAAAGATTCCATTGGCAAAATCAAGTGCGGTCAAGCGACTCTGCTCGCGTGCCTCTCTGACTATTTTTGCAATATTCATCCGCGACTTCCTCCATGCAATCTTACTAATTTAGCAATTGTTTCAGGCAATTCTCTCCGTTTGACAATTGCATCAACAAATCCATGTTCAAGCAGAAATTCTGCCTTTTGGAAGTCATCCGGTAAGGTCTCTCGAACTGTATTTTCGATAACACGACGCCCAGCAAAACCAACCAAACTCTGGGGTTCCGCTAGGATAATATCACCTTCCATAGCAAAAGAAGCAGTCACCCCACCTGTTGTCGGATCGGTTAAAATAGTTAGGTAAAAAAGTCCTGCCTTGGAATGACGTTGAACTGCCGCAGAAATCTTAGCCATCTGCATCAAGCTCATGATTCCTTCTTGCATACGGGCACCGCCAGAAGCTGTAAAAAATACAACTGGCAAGTTTTCTACCGTTGCATACTCAAACAAGCGCGTGATTTTTTCACCCACAACAGTTCCCATAGAAGCCATGATAAAGTTAGAGTCCATGATTCCAAGGGCAACTTTTTGTCCCTTGATACTAGCTGTACCAGTTAGTACTGCTTCATCCAAACCTGTCTTTTCACGCATTGTTGCAAGTTTTTTCTGGTAGCCAGGAAAGTTTAATGGATCTTGAGTTTCAATACCCGTAAACATCTCCACAAAGCTGTCAGAATCAATCGTCAAATCCAAGCGTTCCTGAGCTGAAATACGGAAAGTATAGCTACAATGGGGACAAATTCGTTCACTCCCAAGATCCTTTTGGTAGATGATATGTTTACATCCAGGACACTTGGAAAAGAGTTCATCCGGAACCTCAGGCTTGGCTTGTGGTTTCTGCCTTACGGAACGGTTAGGATTGATCCGAATATACTTATCCTTTTTACTAAATAGAGCCATAACTCCCCCTTTTAGTTCTCATACTGTTTGAAAGTCTATTCTTTTTCTTGGTATTTTGGCAAGAAAGTTTCCATCAAGAAGGAAGTATCGTAGTCACCAGCGATAACTCGGCGGTCTGAAATCAGATCCAACTGGAAGTCTGCATTGGTTTGCACTCCTTCAATATCAAGTTCATAAAGTGCCCGTTGCATCTTCATAAGAGCATCAAAACGATTCTCCCCATGAACAATGATTTTGGCAATCATACTATCATAGTAAGGAGGAATGGTATAACCTGGATAAACTGCTGAGTCCACGCGCAAACCAACTCCACCACTTGGTAGATAGAGATTGGTAATTTTACCTGGGCTTGGAGCAAAGTTAAATGCTGGATTTTCCGCATTGATCCGGCACTCGATAGCATGACCTCGTAGGACTATATCTTCTTGTTTGAAAGGTAAAGGTTGTCCAGCAGCAATGCGAATCTGTTCCTTCACGATATCAACACCTGAAACAAACTCTGTGACTGGGTGTTCAACTTGCACACGAGTATTCATTTCCATGAAGTAGAAATTGCCACTGGCTTCATCGAGCAGAAATTCAATCGTACCTGCATTTTCATAGCCTACAGACTCTGCTGCACGAACAGCTGCAGCACCAATTTCATTACGAAGGGTTTTGCCAATCGCAATGGATGGACTTTCTTCTAAGACCTTTTGGTTATTCCGTTGGAGTGAACAATCCCGTTCACCAAGATGGACAACATGACCCTCTTGATCTGCAAGAATCTGAACTTCGATATGACGAGCTGGATAAATCACACGCTCAAGGTACATAGCGCCATTCCCAAAATTGGCCTTGGCTTCACTGGATGCTGTCTCAAAGGCTGCGACCAAGTCTT
>CAJPRB010000049.1:0-11031 GCA_905372925.1 uncultured Streptococcus sp. | reverse complement strand
GACGCTATTTTACAGGTAGCACCCGCTATCTTTGAGAAATTCGCAGGACGTGAACTTGTCTTTACCCTTCGCACGCGAGCTGAGGGAGGAGAAATTGAACTTTCCTCAGAAGAGTATGTTCAAATCATCAAGGAAGTCACCCAGCTCTATCAACCGGATTATGTAGATTTTGAGTACTTCAGCTACAAGGACGTTTTTGAGGAGATGTTGGATTTTCCAAATCTTGTATTGAGTTATCATAATTTCCAGGAAACACCTGAAAACATGATGGAGATCCTGTCTGAGTTGACCAGTCTCTCTCAAGGTATCTGTCATGGCTCATACGGAACAGGATGTTTTAGATTTGATGAACTACACACGAGGATTTAAAACACTCAATCCTGAACAAGAGTACGTAACCATTTCCATGGGAAAAATGGGCAAGGTATCGCGTATCACTTCAGATGTGACGGGTTCAAGTTGGTCATTTGCGAGTCTTGATGAAGCGAGTGCCCCAGGTCAGATTTCTCTATCAAACATGAAAAAAATCAGGGAGATTTTGGATGAAGCTTGATGGCTACACACGTATGGCGGCTGTCGTTGCCAATCCCATTAAACACTCTATTTCACCCTTTATCCACAATAGTGCATTTGAGGCGACAGCTACCAATGGTGTCTATGTGGCTTGGGAAATTGAAGCGGGTGATCTGGCAGAAACAGTCGCCAATATTCGCCGTTACCAGATGTTTGGCATCAACCTGTCTATGCCTTACAAGGAGCAGGTTATTCCTTATCTGGATGAGTTGAGTGATGAAGCTCGTTTGGTTGGGGCAGTCAACACAGTTGTTAATCAAGACGGAACATTAATTGGATATAATACAGATGGCAAGGGATTCTTTAAGAGCTTGCCTTCTTTTACAATTTCGGAAAAGAAAATGACCATTCTGGGAGCAGGTGGTGCGACTAAATCAATCTTGGCACAAGCCATTTTGGATGGCGTCAGTCAGATTTCTGTCTTTGTTCGTTCAGTTTCCATGGAAAAAACAAAACCATACCTGACCAAGTTACAGGAGCAGACCGGCTTTAAAGTGGGCTTGTATGCTTTAGAGGATATTTCTGAACTGCAAGAAAAGATTGCCGAGTCGGACCTGCTCGTCAACGCGACCAGTGTTGGGATGGATGGCCAGTCGTCGCCAGTTCCAGAAAGTATCAATTTGCCAGAGGCTCTCTTGGTCGCAGATATCATTTACCAACCCTTTGAAACGCCATTTTTGAAATGGGCTAGGAGGCAGGGCAATCCAGCTGTCAATGGTCTAGGAATGTTGCTCTATCAGGCTGCTGAAGCTTTTCAACTGTGGACAGGTAAAGAAATGCCGACAGAAGAAATTTGGCAGTCCTTAACAGAAAAATACCAATAATGAAAAGGAGTTCCTACTATGAAAATCAGAATCGATATTCCACATCATCCTTATGATATTCAGATTGAAAAAGGTTGTCTATCGCAAGCAGGTCAATGGTTGCGAGAACTCTGGCAACCGCAAAAAGTGGTTATCGTAACAGACAACCATGTAGCTTCTCTCTATGCAGAGAAAGTCAAACTCAGCCTAGAAGATGCTGGTTTTCAGGTAGCTGTTTTTGACTTTTTAGAAGGCGAAGAAAGAAAGAATTTAACCACTGTTCAGAAAGTCTATGAGTTTCTAGTTAAGCAGGGATTGACTCGTAGCGATGGAATCGTGGCTCTTGGTGGTGGTGTCGTTGGGGACTTGGCTGGCTTTGTGGCCTCTACCTATATGCGTGGGATTCACTTTGTTCAGATTCCGACTAGTTTGACAGCTCAGGTTGATTCTTCTATCGGTGGAAAGACGGGTGTCAATACTCCTTTTGCTAAGAATATGGTGGGTACCTTTGCCCAACCAGATGGTGTTCTGATTGATCCGCTTGTCCTTGAAACACTTGGGAAAAGAGAGTTGATTGAGGGAATGGGTGAGGTTATCAAGTACGGCTTGATTGAGGATCCAGAACTGTGGGCTCTCTTGACGGAACTGGATGGTTCTGTTGAGAGTATACTGGAACATGCGGAGACTTTGATTGAACATTCTTGTCAGGTGAAGCGCAAGATGGTAGTTGAGGATGAGTTGGACAACGGTGTTCGCCTTTACCTCAATTTTGGACACACCATTGGCCATGCTATTGAAGCGACTGCCGGTTATGGCAATGTTATGCATGGTGAGGCTGTGGCTATGGGCATGGTGCAGATTGCCAAGGTTGCTGAGGAAAAAGGTCTTATGCCAGAAGGAATAACCCAGTCCATTACAGAGATGTGCCAGAAATTTGGCTTACCTGTTGACTATGAAAACTGGGATGTTGACAAGCTTTATCAGGCTTTGACTCATGACAAGAAAGCGCGTGGGAACACCTTGAAATTGGTCTTGGTACCAGAGCTTGGTTCAGCGACCATTCACCCAGTTTCTCTGGAAGAGATGAAAGACTACTTGGTAAAATAAGGAGAACGTATGAGATATTTAACTGCAGGAGAATCACACGGTCCTCGTCTAACGGCTATTATTGAAGGAATTCCAGCGGGCCTTCCTTTAACAGTAGAGGACATCAATGAGGATCTGAAACGTCGTCAGGGTGGCTACGGTCGTGGTGGTCGTATGAAGATTGAGAGTGATCAGGTTGTCTTTACATCGGGCGTTCGCCACGGGAAGACGACAGGAGCTCCCATTACCATGGATGTCATTAACAAAGACCACCAAAAATGGCTGGACATCATGTCTGCAGAAGACATCGAAGACCGCCTTAAAAGCAAGCGAAAAATCACGCATCCACGTCCGGGTCACGCCGACTTGGTTGGGGGCATCAAGTACCGTTTTGATGATTTGCGAAATTCTTTGGAACGTTCATCAGCTCGTGAAACCACCATGCGAGTTGTTGTTGGGGCAGTAGCCAAACGTCTCTTAGCTGAGCTAGATATGGAGATTGCTAACCATGTCGTGGTCTTTGGTGGTAAGGAAATCGATGTACCTGAAAATCTAACAGTCGCTGAGATTAAGGAACGAGCTGCCCAGTCAGAAGTTTCTATTGTTAACCAAGAACGGGAACAGGAAATCAAGGACTATATTGACCAAATCAAGCGTGACGGTGATACCATTGGTGGGGTTGTGGAGACAGTCGTCGGAGGTGTTCCAGTTGGTCTCGGTTCCTATGTCCAATGGGACAGAAAATTGGATGCGCGATTGGCTCAGGCAGTTGTCTCTATCAATGCCTTTAAAGGGGTGGAATTTGGTCTCGGCTTTGAAGCTGGTTACCGCAAAGGCAGCCAAGTTATGGACGAAATTCTCTGGTCTAAAGAAGGCGGCTATACTCGCCGTACCAATAATCTAGGTGGTTTCGAAGGTGGTATGACCAATGGGCAACCCATTGTTGTTCGTGGTGTTATGAAACCCATTCCCACTCTTTATAAACCACTTATGAGTGTGGATATCGAAACCCACGAACCTTACAAGGCAACCGTGGAGAGAAGTGATCCGACCGCTCTTCCAGCAGCTGGGGTAGTCATGGAAGCAGTTGTAGCAACGGTTCTGGCACAAGAAATCCTTGAAAAATTCTCATCAGATAATCTAGAGGAATTAAAAGAAGCGGTGACTAACCACCGAGAATATACAAAGAACTATTAAGGAGTTCCTATGGCAAAAACAATCTATATCGCAGGTCTCGGTTTGATTGGTGCTTCGATGGCGCTCGGTATCAAGCGTGATCATCCGGATTATGAAATTCTAGGTTATAATCGCAGTCAGGCTTCGAGAGATATTGCTTTGAAAAAAGGCATGATTGACTGTGCGACGGATGATTTTGCCAGTTTCGCTCCTCTAGCAGATGTCATCATCTTGACCTTGCCAATCAAACAGACCATTGCTTTTATTAAGGAGCTGTCAAACTTAGACTTGAAGGAAGGCGTCATTATCTCGGATGCGGGCTCGACCAAGTCTGCCATCGTAGATGCGGCGGAGCAGTATTTGGCTGGCAAGCCTGTTCGCTTTGTCGGGGCCCATCCCATGGCTGGTAGCCACAAGACAGGGGCAGCTTCTGCGGATGTCAATCTCTTTGAAAATGCCTATTATATCTTTACACCTTCGAGCCTGACAAGCCCAGATACGCTTGAGGAAATGAAGGATTTGCTTTCAGGTCTTCATGCTCGTTTTATCGAGATTGATGCCAAGGAGCATGATCGTGTGACTTCTCAGATTAGCCATTTTCCTCATATTCTGGCTTCCAGCCTTATGGAGCAGACGGCAGTTTATGCTCAAGAACATGAGATGGCAAGGTGCTTTGCGGCGGGTGGTTTTCGAGATATGACTCGGATTGCGGAGAGCGAGCCAGGTATGTGGACTTCCATTCTCTTGTCCAATCGTGAGACCATTCTAGAGCGAATTGCGGATTTCAAGGAGCGCTTGGAAGCGATTGGTCAGGCCATCAGTGAGGGAGATGAAGAGCAAATCTGGAATTTCTTCAATCAAGCGCGTGCGCAACGGCAGGCTATGGAAATCCATAAGCGTGGTGGTGTGGATAGCTCTTACGACCTCTATGTCGACGTTCCCGATGAAGAAGATGTCATCTTGCGGATTTTGGAATTGCTACGTGGAACTTCCTTGGTTAACATCCACATCAACGAGGAAAACCGTGAGGATATTCACGGGATTCTACAAATTTCCTTTAAAAATGCTCAAGATTTAGAACGAGCCGAGCGCTTAATTACAGAAAATACGGACTACACAGTCGTCATCAAATAAGGAGAAAATCATGTCAAATATTTACGATAGTGCAAATGAACTCAGTCGCGGATTACGCGAATTACCAGAATACAAGGCGGTTAAGGCAGCCAAAGATGCTATCCAAGCTGATAATCAAGCCAGCAAGATTTTTGCAGACTATATCGCCTTCCAGCAAGAAATCCAAGTCATGGCGCAGACTGGACAAATGCCAGACGCCTCTTTCCAAGAAAAGATGCAGTCTTTCAGTAAGCAAATCCAAGAGAACGCTCTTTTGTCAGATTTCTTTGCCAAACAGCAACAATTGTCTATTTATCTTTCAGACATTGAAAAAATTGTCTTTGAACCCGTTTCAGAATTATTGAAATAGTATTTTATCTGTATAAAAGCCAGAAATTTCAGGAATTTCTGGCTTTTTTGTGATAAAATAAGAAAAAGTATTGCAAGTATGAGGTCAACTATGAAACTAAAAACAAACATTCGCCACTTACATGGCAATATCCGGGTTCCAGGTGACAAGTCTATCAGCCACCGTTCGATTATTTTTGGAAGTTTGGCTGAGGGCGAGACCAAGGTTTATGATATTCTGCGTGGAGAGGATGTGCTCTCAACCATGCAGGTTTTTCGTGACCTTGGTGTTGAAATTGAGAACAAAGATGGGGTTATTACCATTCAAGGTGTGGGCATGGATGGCTTAAAAGCGCCGCAAAATGCCCTTGATATGGGAAATTCTGGCACCTCGATTCGCCTAATCTCAGGTGTCCTTGCCGGTGCAGACTTCGAAGTAGAGATGTTTGGAGATGACAGTCTTTCCAAACGTCCTATGGATCGCGTGACGATTCCACTGAAAAAAATGGGCGTCAGCATTTCAGGGCAAACCGAGCGAGACCTGCCCCCTCTTCACTTAAAAGGAACAAAAAATCTAACACCTATTCATTATGAGTTGCCAATCGCCTCTGCCCAAGTCAAGTCCGCATTGATTTTTGCAGCCTTACAGGCTCAGGGGGAGTCCGTTATTATTGAGAAAGAATGCACTCGTAACCACACCGAAGATATGCTACAGCAATTTGGTGGCCATTTAAGTGTGGATGGCAAGAAAATTACAGTCCAAGGGCCACAAAAATTGACTGGACAAAAGGTAGTCGTGCCGGGAGATATTTCTAGTGCAGCCTTTTGGCTAGTCGCTGGACTGATTGTGCCAGATTCTCGTGTTGTACTTCAGAATGTGGGTATCAATGAAACGCGCATCGGTATTATTGATGTCATTCGCGCTATGGGTGGGAAATTGGAAATGACAGAAATCAATCCAATCGCTAAATCTGCAACCCTGACTGTTGAGTCTTCAGACCTGGAAGGAACAGAGATTGGTGGAGCCTTGATTCCCCGTTTGATTGATGAATTGCCTATTATTGCCCTTCTAGCGACACAAGCGCAAGGTGTAACGGTCATTAAGGATGCTGAAGAACTCAAGGTCAAGGAAACCGATCGCATTCAGGTGGTGGCAGATGCTTTAAATAGCATGGGGGCTGAAATCACACCGACGGCAGACGGGATGATTATCAAAGGGAAATCAAGACTTCATGGCGCTAGAGTCAATACTTTTGGTGACCACCGTATCGGCATGATGACAGCCATCGCATCCCTCTTGGTTGTAGATGGAGAAGTGGAGCTTGATCGTGCCGAAGCCATCAATACCAGCTATCCTAGCTTCTTTGATGATTTGGAGAGCTTGATTCATGGCTAAGGTATTACTCGGATTTATGGGGGCAGGCAAGTCGACAATCGCTAGAGGATTGGACCCAGACTACATCGATATGGATGCCTTAATTGAGGAACGTTTGGGCATGTCCATTGCGGATTTCTTCGCTGAAAAGGGAGAAGAGGCCTTTCGTCAGGTGGAGTCAGAAGTTCTAGCTGACTTACTAAAAACGGACCGAGTTGTGTCAACTGGTGGAGGAGTAGTCGTTTCTCAGAGAAATCGTGACTTGCTTAAGACTAATCCTGATAATATCTACCTAAAAGCAGATTTTGAAACTCTCTACCAACGTATCGCAGCTGATAAGGACAATCAGCGCCCGCTTTTTCTCAACAAAAGTAAGGAAGAACTAGCAAGCATTTTCCAAGAAAGACAAGTTTGGTATGAGGAAGTAGCCAGTCGGGTTCTAGATGTGACCAAGTTAAGCCCAGAGGAAATTATAGAGGAACTGAGATGAAAATTGCCTATCTAGGTCCTAAGGGATCTTTTTCGCACCATGTTGTGCAGACAGCTTTTCCCAAAGAGGAATTGCAAGCTTTTGCCAATATCACAGATGTTATTAAGGCCTATGAGCAAGGTTTAGTGGACTATTCTGTGGTACCAGTTGAAAACTCTATTGAGGGTAGTGTCCATGAAAGTTTGGATTACCTTTTTCACCAGGCTCGAATCCAAGCAGTTGCAGAAATCGTTCACCCCATTCACCAGCAGCTGATGGCAGTTCCAGGTCAGTCAAAAATTGAGAAGATTTTTTCTCATCCTCAGGCTCTAGCTCAAGGGAAGAAGTTCATTGATGCACACTATCCAGAGGCCCAAATCGAGGTGACAGCCAGTACTGCCTATGCAGCTCGCTTTATCGCTGAACATCCAGCCCAACCATATGCAGCCATTGCTCCTAAAAGTTCAGCTGAAGAATATGGCTTGGAATTAATTGCAGAGGATATTCAAGAAATGGAAGCCAATTTCACACGTTTTTGGGTTTTAGGGGCAGAGATACCGAAGATTCCTTTGAACTCGCAAGCTGAAAAAATGAGTTTGGCCTTGACCTTACCAGACAACTTACCTGGTGCTCTTTACAAGGCACTTTCGACCTTTGCTTGGAGAGGGATTGACTTAACAAAGATTGAAAGTCGCCCCCTTAAAACAGCCTTGGGAGAATACTTTTTTATTATTGATGTGGACTATAGTGACAAAGAACTGGTTCATTTTGCCAGACAAGAACTAGAAGCCATTGGAATCCAGCACAAGATACTAGGAACCTATCCGATTTTTACCATAACTGATTTAGAAAAGGAGAGTTAATGAGCAAAGAAAATCCTTTAAGTCATCACGAGCAGTTACGTTATGACTATCTTTTCAAGAATATTCATTATCTCAATGACAGAGAAAAGAGAGAATTTGACTACCTGAAAAGAAAAATGGACGGTGGATTTCCCTCTAATGAAGGTGAAAGGGAAAAAAATCTAGGGAAGGATATTGGAATTCCACAGTATTCCAATCAAAGTCGCTCGAATAGACATCAGAAATTTCCCTCTCTTCCAAAAGTGAAAAAGAAGAAACCAAGAAAATTTTTCAAACGATTTTTAATTTGGTTCTTGCTGTTGATAACCTGTGTGGCTGCGGGCATGATTATTATGTTTCTTCGAGGTTTCCAGTCGGCAACTACTAGCAATAAGCCAGCTGATGCAAAAGCGGCACAAGTACAGGTGTTTAATGGTCAAGATACTAAAGACGGGGTGAATATCCTAATCATGGGGACAGATGGCCGTATTGGTCAAAATAGTGCAGAAACTCGCACAGACACGATTATGGTGTTGAATGTTAGTGGTTCGGATAAGAAAATCAAGCTAGTCAGCTTCATGCGTGACAACCTAGTCTATATTGATGGCTACAGCCAGATTGTGAATGGCAAGAAACAAACGGATAATAAACTCAATGTTGCCTATGAACTTGGGGAACAAGAAGGGCAAAAAGGGGCAGAAATGGTCCGCAAGGTTTTAAAAGATAACTTTGATTTGGACATTAAGTACTATGCTCTAGTGGATTTTCAGGCCTTTGCAACTGCCATTGATACGCTATTTCCTGATGGAGTGACTATAGACGCTAAGTTTTCAACGTTAAATGGCCAGCCTCTAACAGAAGCTACAGTTGGAGATGACCTTCATGCAACAGAAACGGAATCACCAACTCAAACTATTAAAGTTGGGAAACAGCAGATGAATGGCTCAACCTTGCTTAACTATGCCCGTTTCCGTGACGATGATGAAGGAGACTATGGCCGTACCAAACGTCAGCAGCAAGTCATGTCAGCCGTTCTTGAGCAGATCAAAGATCCGACCAAACTCTTTACCGGTTCAGAGGCACTTGGAAAGGTCTTTGGAATGACCTCAACCAATCTACCTTATACCTTCCTGCTGACTAATGGTTTGTCAGTTATCGAAGGCGCACAGAATGGTATTGAAAGGTTGACGGTGCCAGAACTTGGCGATTGGGTGGATGCCTATGATGTCTACGGAGGACAAGGTCTACTTGTCGACCAAAACAAATACCGGACTAAACTCGCCCAAATGGGAATGAGATAAGAGATAGATAAATAAAAATCAAAGCTTCATTCACCAGTAAAAATGGTGGATTGGGCTTTGATTTTTTACGGTATCTGATGGATTTTTAAGGCTTTTTTATGGTATAATAAAACGATATAACTCGTTATTGGACAGAAGAGGAGAGACATGAGTGATTTGAAAGCGATTCAGGCTCGTAGTCTGGAAATGGCTGAATATTTCGTCGCATTTTGTAAAGAACATAATTTGTTGTGCTATCTCTGTGGTGGAGGAGCGATTGGTGCCCTTCGCAACAAGGGCTTCATTCCTTGGGATGATGACCTAGATTTTTTCATGCCTCGCAAGGACTATGAAAAGTTAGCCGAACTATGGCCTCGTTATGCAGATGAGCGTTATTTCTTGTCAAAGAGTCACAAGGATTTTGTAGACCGTAACCTTTTTATTACCATTCGCGACAAGGAAACGACCTGTATCAAGCCTTATCAGCAGGATTTGGATTTGCCACATGGTTTAGCTTTGGACGTTTTGCCTTTAGATTATTATCCTAAAAATCCAGCTGAGCGTAAGAAACAGGTTCGTTGGGCCTTGATTTATTCACTCTTTTGCGCCCAAACTATCCCAGAAAAGCATGGTGCCATCATGAAATGGGGAAGTCGCATCTTACTCGGCCTGACTCCAAAATCTCTACGTTATCGCATTTGGAAAAAAGCTGAAAAAGAAATGACCAAGTATGGTCTGGCTGAGAGCGATGGAATTACGGAATTATGCTCGGGGCCTGGCTACATGCGAAACAAATATCCAATCGCATCCTTTGAAGACAATCTCTTCTTGCCATTCGAAGGAACTGAGATGCCCATTCCGGTCGGTTATGATGCCTATCTCAGCACTGCTTTTGGGGATTATATGACACCGCCACCCGCGGACAAGCAAGTACCACATCATGATGCGATTATAGCAGATATGAACAAGAGCTACACGGAGTACAAGGGAGAATATGGGGCATGATGGGAGAAAAAATAAGCGTTATCGTTCCAGTCTACAATGTAGAAGCCTATCTGGAGAAGTGTGTCGAATCCATTTTAAAACAGACCTATAGCAACTTGGAAATTCTTCTTGTCAATGACGGCTCAACGGATTCTAGTGGAGAACTGTGTGAACAATTAGCTCAAAGAGATCAACGGATTCGTGTCATTCACAAGGAAAATGGGGGTTTGTCTGACGCTCGAAATAGAGGGATTGAAGAGGCAAGTTCTGATTTGATCGGTTTTATCGATAGTGATGACTACATTGACGAAGATATGTATGAGACCCTTTACCGTCAAATGCTAGAATCCAATGCTGATCTTTCTATGTGTGGACATTATGATGTCTATCAGCAAATTCCAGAAAAGCAAGTTGCAGCGATTCAGACCTGGGAATTAAGTCCCCAAGAAGCCATTAAAATGGTCATGGAAGCTAAGATTCTCTCGGTCACAGCTGTCAACAAACTTTATAAAAAAGAACTTTTTGAACACCTACGATTTGAAATTGGCAAAATAGCAGAAGATGCCTTCATCATGATTGCCTTGATTCATCAATGTTGCAAGATTGTAGCAACAAATGAGAAGAAATACTACTATGTTCACCGTGAAAATAGTATCACGACTCAAAAATTCTCCTTGAAATTCTTAAACGTTATTGAGGCTTATGAGCAAAACGCGAATATTATAAGAGAGAATTATCCTGAACTAGCAGATGTTGCAATCATGCGTTTAAATTGGGCTTACTTCTATGTATTGGATAGGCTCTTAGTCGATGCAGATTTCAAGGATAGGGTCTTAGAAGACCGTTTGATGGCCTATCTAAAGAAAAACACAAAGAACATTCTTTCAGATAGTCGTTTTACAAGAGCAAGAAAAGTGAGCTTTTTAGCTTTGTGCCTGAGTCGAAAATTGTATAGGAAAATCTTGCTTGCACAAATTAATCG
>CAJPRB010000048.1:0-11254 GCA_905372925.1 uncultured Streptococcus sp. | reverse complement strand
TCAAAGCGGGCAATCTCCTCGTCCTTGGCTCCTGGCAACACTTGGAGAAGGAAACCTCCGGCAACTTCGACCTTGTCGTCTTTATCCAAAAGAACATTGAGGCCGACTGCTGAAGGT
The DNA here is from genome assembly GCA_905372925.1 of uncultured Streptococcus sp. GTDB lineage: Bacteria > Bacillota > Bacilli > Lactobacillales > Streptococcaceae > Streptococcus. Next base: position 11,137 of record CAJPRB010000048.1, on the reverse strand, counting down.
GTTTGTTGGCTTTCTGTCAGGTAGTAGGCCAAGTCTTCACCAATTTCCCCAGAGATAAGGGGAGTCATGGAGTTGTAGGGATTTCCAGTACCATAGTCTGTGATAACGAGGAATTGACCATTTCCAACAAAAGGTCCGACGAGGACTTCACCAGTTGCAGTCTTTTTGATGTCAACACCTGGATTTTGAACGTAACCTTTGACGTTCCCCTTGGTATCAGCGACGGTGATGATAGCACCGAGAGAGCTAGAACCCAGCACCTTAACTGTAAGTTTGGTATTTCCTTTTTCATTGGCTGCGAGAATCTGGCTAGCGATAAGGGTACGACCAAGCGCTACAGTTGAGCTGGCTTGGGTTTGATGTTTTTCTTGAGCAGTGCGGACGGTTTCAGTGCTATCAAGGACAAAAGCACGAAAGGCTCCGCTTTCTGATATTGTTTTAATAATTTTATCCATAGCTACTATTTTAGCATAAAAATGCTCAAAGGGGGAGCCGTGTGTTTGCTGTTTCTCTGGAATAATGACGAGGAAATCAGCCTTAAAATAAAATGAGAAACAGATTATTTCAGCATTTGTAAGATTTATGCTATGCTTGTAGGAGAAAATGAAAGGGGTAACAAATGTATTTAGGCGATTTGATGGAAAAAGCAGAATCTGGTCAATTTTTAGTCCTTTCCTTTCTATTACAAGATTCGCAGACAACGGTCAAGAAAGCTATGGAAGAAACAGGTTTTTCAAAGGCGACCTTAACCAAGTACATTTCTCTGATTAACGAAAATGCCTTGGAAAGAGGTTTAGAGCTGACCATCCACTTAGAAGATGAAAATCTGCGTCTGTCGATTGGTGCAGCTACCAAGGGGAGAGAGATTCGGAGCTTGTTTTTAGACAATGCCATTAAGTACCAAATTTTGGTTTACCTTCTCTATCACCAACAGTTTCTAGCTCATCAGTTGGCTCAAGAATTGATGATTAGCGAGGCCACGCTTGGTCGCCACTTAGCTAGTCTAAATCAGATTTTGTCAGAGTTTGACTTATCCATCCAAAATGGCCGTTGGCGAGGTCCAGAGCATCAGATTCGCTATTTCTATTTCTGCCTTTTTCGCAAGGTTTGGTCCAGTCAGGAGTGGGAAGGTCACATGCAGAAAGCTGAGAGAAAGCAGGATATTGCTACTCTAGAAGAAATCTGCGGTGCCAGCTTGTCTTCGGGTCAGAAATTAGACTTGGTTCTCTGGAATCATATCAGTCAACAGCGCCTTCGGGTTAACGCCTGTCAGTTTCAAGTCATAGAAGAAAAAATGCAGGGGTATTTTGACAATATTTTCTACCTTCGTTTGCTTCGAAAGGCTCCGTCCTTTTTTGCTGGGCAACATATCCCTCTAGGAACTGAGGATGGTGAGATGATGGTATTCTTTTCATTTCTCCTTTCCCATCGTATCTTGCCCCTTCATACTATGGAGTATATCCTTGGTTTTGGAGGGCAATTAGCCGATTTGCTGACGCAATTGATTCAAGAAATGAAGAAGGAGGAGTTGCTGGGGGACTACACAGAGGACCATGTCACCTACGAACTCAGCCAACTCTGTGGTCAAGTTTATCTATACAAGGGCTATATTTTACAAGATCAGTACAGATACCAGACAGAGAATCGCCATCCCTATTTGCTGATGGAACATGATTTTAGAGGGACTGCAGAGAGAATTTTTCATATCTTGCCAGCCTTTCATCAGGGGACCGACCTGGATAAGAAAATTCTCTGGGAATGGATCCAGTTGATAGAGTATATGGCAGAAAATGGTGGCCAACATATGAGGATTGGTCTGGATTTGACATCTGGTTTCCTTGTCTTTTCTAGGATGGCTGCCATTTTGAAACGGTATTTGGAATACAATCGTTTTATTGCCATTGAAGCCTATGACTCCAGTCGACATTATGATTTGTTAATTACCAACAACCCTATTCATAAGAAAGAACAGACTCCGGTCTATTATTTAAAAAATGATTTGGATATGGAGGATTTGGCGAAGATTCGTCAGATGCTCTTTGCCTAAAAGGCCTGAATTTTCAGGTCTTTTTTGTGAAATTCGCACAATCTCCTCACATTTTTTTAAAATTTTAAAAAAATTGATGAACAAGAAAGCGCTTTATTTTGTATACTAGTTACTGTAAAGAGGGACCCCCTCAAGATTTTATCAGGAGGACAGCACATGTCACAAGAAAAATACATCATGGCTATTGACCAAGGAACGACCAGTTCTCGTGCCATCATTTTTAACAAAAAAGGAGAAAAGGTCAGCTCTAGTCAAAAAGAATTCACTCAGATTTTCCCTCAAGCAGGTTGGGTAGAGCACAATGCCAATGAAATTTGGAACTCTGTTCAGTCAGTTATCGCGGGTGCTTTCATCGAAAGTGGTGTGAAACCAAGTCAAATCGAAGCAATCGGGATTACTAACCAGCGTGAAACAACTGTCGTCTGGGATAAGAAAACAGGACTTCCTATCTACAACGCTATCGTTTGGCAATCACGCCAGACAGCTCCTCTGGCTGAACAACTAAAAAGCCAAGGTTATGTGGAAAAATTCCACGAAAAGACTGGTTTGATCATCGATGCTTACTTCTCTGCTACCAAGGTTCGTTGGATATTGGACCATGTAGAAGGCGCTCAAGAGCGAGCAGAAAAAGGTGAATTGCTCTTTGGTACCATTGATACTTGGTTAGTTTGGAAATTGACTGACGGTGCGGCTCACGTGACTGACTACTCAAATGCGGCTCGTACCATGCTCTATAACATTAAAGAACTCAAATGGGATGATGAGATTTTAGAAATCCTCAACATTCCTAAGGCCATGCTTCCAGAAGTTCGTTCTAACTCTGAAATCTACGGTAAGACAGCTCCATTCCATTTCTACGGTGGAGAAGTGCCAATCTCAGGTATGGCTGGTGACCAACAGGCAGCCCTCTTTGGACAGTTGGCCTTTGAACCTGGTATGGTTAAGAATACTTATGGAACAGGTTCTTTCATCATCATGAATACTGGTGAAGAGATGCAGTTGTCTGAAAACAACCTTTTGACAACGATTGGTTACGGAATCAACGGCAAGGTGTACTATGCCTTGGAAGGTTCTATCTTCATCGCAGGAAGTGCCATTCAGTGGCTTCGTGATGGACTTCGTATGGTGGAAAACTCACCAGAGTCTGAAAAATATGCTCTCAATTCTCACAACAATGATGAAGTTTATGTCGTACCTGCCTTTACAGGTCTAGGGGCTCCATACTGGAACCAAAATGCTCGTGGTTCGGTCTTTGGCTTAACTCGTGGAACAAGCAAAGAAGACTTTATCAAGGCAACCTTGCAATCTATCGCTTATCAAGTACGTGACATCATCGATACCATGCAAGTGGATGCTCAGACAGCTATTCAGGTCTTGAAAGTGGATGGTGGTGCTGCTATGAACAACTTCCTCATGCAGTTCCAGGCTGACATCTTAGGAATCGACATCGCACGCGCTAAAAACTTGGAAACAACTGCCCTAGGAGCGGCTTTCCTAGCTGGTTTGGCAGTGGGTTATTGGAAGGATTTGGACGAGTTGAAACTCTTGAACGAGACAGGAGAACTCTTTGAGCCATCTATGAACGAATCGCGCAAGGAACAACTATACAAGGGCTGGAAGAAAGCTGTGAAAGCAACGCAAGTCTTTGCGGAAATCGACGACTAATACGGGTTCTTGATGCAATGATCAACTTAAGAATGAAACGACTCAGTTAGAAAGTGTGTAAATATGGAATTTTCAAAGAAAACACGTGAATTGTCAATTAAAAAAATGCAGGAACGTACCTTGGATCTCTTGATTATTGGTGGGGGTATTACAGGAGCTGGTGTAGCTTTGCAGGCAGCAGCTAGTGGTCTTGACACTGGTTTGATTGAAATGCAGGACTTCGCAGAAGGAACATCCAGCCGTTCAACAAAATTGGTCCACGGAGGTCTGCGTTACCTCAAACAATTCGACGTAGAAGTGGTCTCAGATACAGTTTCTGAACGTGCAGTGGTTCAACAAATCGCTCCACACATTCCAAAACCAGATCCAATGCTCTTGCCAGTTTACGATGAGGATGGAGCGACCTTTAGCCTCTTCCGTCTCAAAGTAGCCATGGACTTGTACGACCTTTTGGCAGGTGTTAACAACACGCCAGCTGCTAACAAAGTCTTGAGCAAGGAAGAAGTTTTAGAACGCCAGCCAAACTTGAAGAAAGAAGGCTTGGTAGGAGGTGGGGTTTACCTTGACTTCCGTAACAATGATGCGCGTCTCGTGATTGAAAATATCAAACGTGCAAACCAAGACGGTGCCCTCATTGCCAACCACGTGAAGGCAGAAGGATTCCTCTTTGACGAAAGTGGCAAGATTACAGGTGTCGTAGCTCGTGATTTGTTGACAGACCAAGTCTTTGAAATCAAGGCGCGTCTGGTAATCAACACAACAGGTCCTTGGAGCGACAAGGTACGTAATTTGTCTAATAAGGGAACACAATTCTCACAAATGCGTCCAACCAAGGGAGTTCACTTGGTAGTGGATTCAAGCAAAATCAAGGTTTCACAGCCAGTTTACTTTGACACAGGTTTGGGTGACGGTCGTATGGTCTTTGTTCTCCCACGTGAAAACAAGACCTACTTCGGTACAACTGATACAGACTACACAGGCGATTTGGAACATCCAAAAGTGACTCAGGAAGATGTAGATTACCTACTTGGCATTGTCAACAACCGCTTCCCAGAAGCTAACATTACTATCGATGATATCGAAAGCAGCTGGGCAGGTCTTCGTCCATTGATTGCAGGCAATAGCGCTTCTGACTATAATGGCGGAAATAACGGAACTATCAGTGACGAAAGCTTCAATAGCTTGATTGCGACTGTCGAAGCTTATCTCTCGAAAGAAAAGACGCGTGAAGATGTTGAATCTGCTGTTAGCAAGCTTGAAAGCAGCACATCTGAGAAACATTTGGACCCATCTGCAGTTTCTCGGGGTTCTAGCTTGGATCGTGATGACAATGGTCTTTTGACCCTTGCTGGTGGTAAAATTACAGACTACCGTAAGATGGCTGAAGGAGCTATGGAGCGCGTGGTCGATATCCTCAAATCGGAATTTGACCGTAGCTTTAAACTGATCAACTCTAAGACTTACCCTGTTTCAGGTGGAGAATTGAACCCAGCAAATGTGGACTCAGAAATTGAAGCCTTTGCTCAACTTGGAGTTTCACGTGGTTTGGATAGCAAGGAAGCTCACTATCTAGCAAATCTATACGGTTCAAATGCACCGAAGGTCTTTGCCCTTGCTCACAGCTTGGAACAAGCACCAGGACTCAGCTTGGCAGATACCTTGTCCCTTCACTATGCAATGCGCAACGAATTGGCTCTGAGCCCGGTTGACTTCCTCCTTCGCCGTACCAACCACATGCTCTTTATGCGTGATAGTTTGGATAGCATCGTTGAGCCAGTTTTGGATGAAATGGGACGATTTTATGATTGGACAGAAGAAGAAAAAGCAGCCTACCGTGCGGATGTCGAAGCAGCTCTTGCTCAAAACGATTTAGCAGAACTAAAAAATTAAGAAAAAGGAAAAGAGGCGGAGGGCAGCATTCCTTGTCGCCCGCCCCTTCTTTTAAATGGAGACAAAGATATGATGAGAGAATTATTTGGAGAATTTTTGGGGACCTTAATCCTTATCCTCCTAGGAAATGGTGTTGTTGCAGGTGTGGTTCTTCCCAAAACCAAGAGCAACAATTCAGGATGGATTGTGATTACTATGGGATGGGGAATTGCTGTAGCCGTTGCGGCCTTTGTATCTGGCACGCTTAGCCCAGCCCACCTAAATCCAGCTGTGACGTTTGCGATGGCCTTAAAAGGAACGCTCTCTTGGGGATCTGTTTTCCCTTATACCCTAGCCCAATTCGCAGGAGCGATGGTGGCTCAGATTTTGGTTTGGTTGCAATTCAAACCACACTATGAGGCGGAAGAAAACGCAGGAAATATCCTAGCGACTTTTAGTACTGGACCAGCAATCAAGAACACAGTATCGAATTTGGTTAGCGAAATCCTTGGTACCTTTGTTTTGCTCTTGACAATCTTTGCCTTGGGACTCTATGACCTTCAAGCCGGTTTAGGGACCTTTGCAGTGGGAACGTTGATTGTCGGTATCGGTCTTTCACTGGGCGGGACAACGGGTTATGCCTTGAACCCAGCTCGTGACCTTGGCCCTCGTATCATGCACAGCATCTTGCCAATTCCAAACAAGGGAGACGGAGACTGGTCTTATGCTTGGATTCCTGTTGTGGGACCTATCCTCGGAGCGTCCTTAGCAGTCCTCGTATTCTCACTTTTCTAAGATAAAAGAGTTATTGGCAACAGAGTTTGAGATGGAAATCTCAGGCTCTTTTTTGTCTTTATTTATAACAAAAAGATTGATATCTTAACTTATCTTAAAATAAGCTAAACCGAACTGTTAAGTGACGGTAAACAGTTGAAAAAAAGGTTGATAAAATGGTAAAATGTTAAGAAGATAAGACAGTAAATGCATAGTTGCATAGCTTTTTTGAAAAATCATAGAAAATTGAACACACTAACTATGGGAAAACACAGAAAATTGTATATGTTTTTGGGACAGACCGTCCTATATTTTGTAATCTTACTTGGTTTGCTTTATTTTTTTAGTTACCTTGGTCAGAGCCAAGGAACCTTTATTTATAATGAGTTCTAGTTTGAAGGAGAAGAAAAACCGTGTCTAATAAACCGATAAAAGATATGATTGAAACGATTGAGCACTTTGCTCAAACACAACCAACATATCCTGTCTACAATGTTTTAGGCCAAGAGCACACTTATGGTGATCTGAAGGCTGATTCAGATAGTTTAGCAGCAGCTATTGATCGACTTGGCTTGCCTGAGAAATCTCCAGTCGTCGTTTTTGGTGGTCAGGAGTATGAGATGTTGGCTACCTTTGTAGCGCTGACTAAGTCGGGGCATGCCTATATTCCAATTGACAGCCATTCGGCCTTGGAACGAGTTTCTGCTATCGTAGAAGTTGCAGAGCCAAGTTTGATTATTGCCATCTCGGATTTTCCATTAGAGCAAACTAGCACACCGATGCTGAATTTGGAGCAAGTTCATGAAGCTTTTGCTCAAGCTTCTAGCTACGAGATTACGCATCCAGTCAAGGGAGATGACAACTACTACATCATCTTTACTTCTGGTACGACTGGTAAGCCAAAGGGAGTGCAGATTTCCCATGACAATCTCCTCAGTTTTACCAACTGGATGATTACAGACAAAGAATTTGCGACGCCAAGTCGTCCGCAAATGCTGGCCCAACCACCCTACTCTTTTGACCTGTCTGTCATGTACTGGGCGCCAACCTTGGCACTGGGTGGTACGCTTTTCGCTCTTCCTTCAGCCATTACTCAGGACTTCAAGCAACTATTTGCGACCATCTTTTCATTGCCAATCGCTATCTGGACCTCAACGCCTTCCTTTGCAGATATGGCCATGTTGTCAGAAGATTTTAATAGTGAGAAAATGCCAGGCATTACGCATTTCTACTTTGATGGCGAAGAATTGACGGTCAAAACAGCTCAAAAACTGCGCGAGCGTTTCCCAAATGCCCAAATTATCAATGCCTACGGTCCAACAGAAGCGACAGTAGCCCTATCAGCAGTTGCCGTGACGGACGAGATGTTGACGACTCTCAAACGCCTACCAATCGGCTATACCAAGGCTGATTCTCCAACCTTTATCATTGATGAGGAAGGCAATAAGCTGCCAAATGGTGAACAGGGAGAAATCATTGTTTCTGGGCCAGCTGTTTCAAAAGGCTATATGAATAATCCTGAAAAAACGGCAGAAGCTTTCTTTGAGTTCGAAGGTCTTCCGGCCTACCATACAGGGGATGTAGGAACTATGACAGATGAGGGCTTGCTTCTCTACGGTGGACGTGTGGATTTCCAGATTAAGTTCAATGGTTATCGCATTGAGCTAGAAGATGTCTCTCAAAACCTCAACAAGTCTCGCTATATTGAGTCTGCTGTTGCGGTCCCACGTTATAACAAGGACTACAAGGTACAAAATCTACTGGCCTATGTCATCCTAAAAGACGGTGTTCGTGAGCAGTTTGAGCGTGATATCGATATTACCAAGGCTATCAAGGAAGACCTAGCAGATATCATGATGTCTTATATGATGCCATCCAAGTTTCTCTATCGAGACAGTTTGCCGCTAACGCCTAATGGTAAAATTGATATTAAGGGCTTGATCAATGAGGTAAACAATAGATGATGGAGCTTTACAAACAGCTACCTCATTTGGAACCTTATGGCAATCTTTATTATTTTTTGTATGTGATTGCTGCGACCCTACCGATATTTATCGGGCTCTTTTTCAAGAAACGTTTTACCTGGTACGAGGTGCTCGTTAGCCTCTTCTTTATTGTCACCATGTTGGTCGGTGGAAAGACGAATCAAATAAGCGCTCTTATCCTTTATGTTATCTGGCAAGTACTGCTTGTATTTTTCTACAAAAGGTACAGGAAACGACGGGATAGTAAATGGATATTTTATCTAGTTAGCTTTTTATCCCTATTGCCTATCGTCTTTGTGAAGGTATCTCCTGCTATTCACGGACCCCAATCTTTGTTTGGCTTTTTAGGAATTTCTTACTTAACCTTTCGTGCAGTTGGGGTTATCGTTGAGTTGAGGGACGGTGTCATCAAGGATTTAACGATTTGGCAATTCTTACGTTTTCTTCTTTTTATGCCGACTTTCTCAAGTGGTCCCATTGATCGTTTTAAACGTTTCAATGAAAATTATGCGACCATTCCTGAGCGGGATGAGCTGATGGACATGCTAGAAGAGGCTGTCAAATATATCATGCTTGGCTTCCTCTACAAGTTTATCTTGGCGCATATTTTAGGAGAGACATTATTGCCTCCGCTGAAAAATTTGGCCTTGCAGACAGGTGGTTTCTTTAACCATTATGCTCTTGCAGTTATGTATACCTTCGGTTTAGAACTGTTCTTTGACTTTGCGGGCTACTCTATGTTTGCTCTAGCCATCTCCAATTTGATGGGGATTCATAGTCCCATCAACTTTAACAAGCCCTTTTTATCAAGGGATTTAAAAGAGTTTTGGAATCGCTGGCACATGAGTCTGTCTTTCTGGTTCCGTGACTTTGTCTTTATGCGGATGGTTATGGTGTTGACCAGAAAGAAGGTCTTTAAGAATCGCAATGTGACCTCAAGTGTAGCCTATATCCTCAATATGCTGATAATGGGATTTTGGCATGGAGTGACCTGGTACTACATCGCCTATGGACTTTTTCATGGGATTGGACTGGTCATCAATGATGCTTGGGTTCGTAAGAAAAAAGCGCTCAATAAAGAACGGAAAAAAGCAGGGAAGGCTGCCTTACCTGAGAATCGCTGGATTCAGTTGCTTGGCATGGTTGTCACCTTCCATGTCGTGATGGTTTCATTCTTAATCTTTTCTGGATTTTTGAATGATTTATGGTTTAAAAAATAAAAGGATATAAAAAATGGATATCAAATCAGAAGTTATTGAAATTATTGATGAGTTGTTTATGGAAGATGTTTCTGACATGATGGATGAAGATCTTTTTGATGCCGGTGTCTTGGATAGTATGGGGACGGTTGAATTGATTGTTGAGATTGAAAACCGTTTTGACATTCGTGTTCCAGTGACAGAGTTCGGTCGCGAGGACTGGAATACAGCCAATAAAATCGTAGCAGGCATTAGGGAGTTGAAGAATGCTTAAACGCTTGTGGCTGATCTTTGGGCCCATCTTTGCTGCAGCTTTTTTGGTTCTTTTGCTCATCTATTTCTTTCCTAGTAAACAAAGCCATAATCTGATGGAGGAGAAATACTCTGCAGCTTCCATCAGTAGGGAAAGTTTTAAAGAGAGAAGTCAAAAAGTGAGAGCCTTTACGGAACCAAATTTGCGCTTTATTCCCTTTTTTGGCTCAAGTGAGTGGATTCGTTTTGATAGCATGCACCCAGCGGTCTTGGCGGAGAAGTATAGCCGTCCCTACCGTCCTTACTTTTTGGGGCAAGCAGGAGCAGCCTCTCTCAATCAGTATTTCGGTATGCAGCAGATCTTGTCAGAAATCGAGGAAAAGCAGGCAGGATTTGTCATTTCCCCTCAGTGGTTTACAGAGGAGGATTATGAACCAGCATTCTTCCAAAACTACTTTAACAACGATCAGTTGACAGCCTTTCTAGAGAATCAATCTGGGGACATTTCGGCTAAGCATGCTGCGACGCGTTTGTTGAAGCAGAACCCGAGTGTGGCATTGAAAGGCATCCTTCAAAAACTTTCAAAAGGAGAGGACTTGTCAGATGCTGATCGACTTATCATCAACGTCTTTGCACGATTCAATGAAAAGCAGTCCTCTCTTTTTGGTCAATTTTCCATTCGGGGGAAACTCAAGTACAAAGAACATGTGGAAAACTATTTAAAAGATCTTCCTGATCAGTTTTCCTATGACGCTTTAGAAGAAATTGCCCGTAAGGATGCAGAAGCAAATACGACCAATAACGATATGGGGATGGAGAATCATTTCTACACGTATGAGGTCAAAAAAGACTTAAAAAAATGGGAAGGGTATCAAAAAAATTATAACTTCCTAAAGTCGTCTGAATACAATGATTTGCAGCTGGTTCTCAATCAATTTGCCAAATCAAAAGTCAATGTGCTCTTTGTTATCCAGCCTGTCAACAAGAAATGGATGGAATACACAGAACTCAGTGAAGAAATGTATCAACATGCAGTGGAGAAAATCCGTTACCAGTTAGAAAGTCAAGGCTTTACCAACATTGCTGACTTTTCAAAAAACGGAGGAGAACCTTACTTTATCAAGGATACCATCCACTTAGGTTGGTTGGGCTGGTTGGCTTTTGATAAGGTTGTGAATCCCTTCTTGACGGATCCAAAACCAGCTCCAGACTACAAGATGAATGACCGTTTCTTTAGTAAGGACTGGGCGACCTATGATGGAAATATCAAAGATTTCCAATAAATCGATTAAAAAAACTTGAACTTTTTTGTTCAGGTTTTTTTGGTTAAATAGTGAATATTTTAG
>CAJPRB010000047.1:0-11417 GCA_905372925.1 uncultured Streptococcus sp. | reverse complement strand
TGCTTTGGAATCACAAAAACGAGCAGTGGCGGCTATAGAATCTGGACGCTTTAAGAAAGAGATTGTTCCAGTGGTTATTCCTCAACGTAAAGGTGATCCTATCATCTTTGATACAGATGAATACCCTAGAAAAGATACTAGCTTGGAGAGCTTATCTAAGCTAGATCCTGTTTTCAAAAAAGGCGGTTCTGTCACAGCGGGAAATGCTTCAGGTATCAATGACGGAGCAGCAGCAGTCCTAATCATGAGTGCTGAAAAAGCTGAAGAATTAGGACTTCCAGTGATTGCTCGTATTCATTCGTATGCAAGTGCAGGTTTGGATCCTAAAATTATGGGATGTGGACCGATTGATGCGACTCGCAAGGCTCTTGAAAAAGGTAATTTGACAGTTGATGAGCTTGACTTGATCGAGTCAAATGAAGCCTTTGCTGCTCAGGCTTGTGCGGTTGGGAAAACACTTGGCTTTAACACAGATATTGTCAACGTCAATGGTGGCGCCATTGCTCTTGGTCACCCAATTGGAGCTTCAGGCTGCCGTATCTTAGTGACTCTGGTACATGAGATGATGAAACGTGATGCCAAAACTGGTTTAGCAACTCTCTGTATCGGAGGAGGAATGGGAACAGCTCTTATCGTGGAACGTTAGATGACAGTAATCTGAACACGTGGATAGGAGGGTGATGAATCCCTCCTACTTTTGTGTCTGAGATTAAAAGAGATCAATCACGAAAGAAAGGCTTACCTCTTTTTAAAGGTCGCTTTTTAAGGCTTTTTGTGATATAATAATGCGCAAGAGGTTTAGAATGAAAAAAAATAATTTAACCCCGATTTCTGTGGTTCTACTAGGGATTGCAACTTTCGGAACCTTAACAATGCTGGTTATTTTTTCACAAAATAATGTTGTAACAATCAGTGCCTTGTTTTTATTTGTACTTCTTTATCTGCTTTTATTCGTTTGGCAAAAAAAACAGTATGAAAAGAGCGAAATTGAACAAATCCAATACGTAAACCATCAAGCGGAAGATAGCTTGAACACGCTGCTCGATCAAATGCCAGTTGGTGTTCTGAAATTAGACTTATCTAGTGGCGAAGTCGAATGGTTTAATCCTTATGCTGAGTTGATTTTGACGACTGAAGAAGGCGAAATTGATGTTGACTTGATTCAAACCATTATCAAAGCTTCTGTTGGGAATCCTGGTTCGTATGCTACCTTGGGCGAAACACGATATGCTGTTCATATGGACAAGGCTTCGGGTGTCTTGTATTTCTTTGATGTTTCTGGGGAGTACGAAGCAACTGTCGAATTGGTAACTAGTCGTCCAGTCATTGGAGTCATCTCGGTAGATAACTATGATGATTTGGAGGATGCGACATCTGACTCTGATATCAGTCATATCAATAGTTTTGTAGCCAATTTTGTTTCAGAATTTGCTAGTAAGTATGCTATGTTTTCTCGCCGTGTGGGGATGGATCGTTTTTATGTATTCACAGATTACACGGTACTAGAGGAATTGATGAATGACAAATTCTCTGTTATTGATACTTTCCGAGAAGAATCAAAACAGAGGCAACTAGCCCTAACCCTAAGTATGGGATTTTCTTATGGTGATGGAAACCATGAAGAAATAGGGAAAATTGCCTTGCTCAACTTGAACTTAGCAGAAGTTCGCGGTGGTGACCAGGTGGTGGTCAAGGAAAATAACGAAACCAAGAATCCAGTCTACTTTGGTGGAGGAACTGCTGCATCTATCAAACGTACTCGTACACGTACGAGAGCCATGATGACAGCCATTTCTGATAAGATTCGAAGTGTTGACCAAGTTTTTGTAGTCGGTCATAAAAATCTAGATATGGATGCTTTAGGCTCTGCTGTTGGTATGCAGTTGTTTGCAAGTAATATTATTGAGAACAGTTATGCTGTCTACGATGCAGACCATATGCCAGCAGATATCGAACGTGCTATTCAGTTCTTGAAGAAGGAAGATGTCACGAAACTTTTATCTCTTACAGATGCGATGAAGCTAGTTACAAACCGTTCATTATTGATTCTGGTGGATCATTCCAAGACGGCTTTGACCTTGTCAAAAGATTTTTATGATTTGTTCACTCAAACTATTGTTATTGACCATCATAGACGTGATCAGGATTTCCCTAATAATGCAGTCATCACCTATATTGAAAGTGGGGCAAGTAGTGCCAGTGAGCTGGTCACAGAATTGATTCAGTTCCAAAATTCTAAGAAGAATCGTTTGAGTCGTATGCAGGCCAGTGTTTTGATGGCTGGTATGATGCTGGATACCAAGAATTTCACATCTCGCGTGACGAGCCGAACCTTTGATGTGGCTAGCTATTTGAGAACACGGGGAAGTGACAGTATTGCTATCCAGGAGATTGCTGCGACAGATTTTGAAGAGTACCGTGAGGTAAATGAACTCATTTTACAAGGTCGTAAGTTAGGTTCAGATATCTTGATTGCCCAAGCTAAGGACTCAATGTCTTATGACACAGTTGTTATCAGTAAGGCTGCTGATGCTATGTTGGCTATGTCTGGTATTGAGGCTAGTTTCGTTCTGGCAAAAAATACACAAGGATTTATCTCCATCTCGGCTCGAAGTCGTAGTAAAATCAATGTGCAACGCATTATGGAAGAGCTGGGTGGTGGAGGTCACTTTAATCTAGCTGCCGCGCAAATCGAGGATATGAGTTTGTCGGAAGCAGGAGAAAAATTGACTCAACTAATCTTGGAAGAACTAAAGGAAAAGGAGAAAGAAGAATGAAAGTAATCTTTTTAGCAGATGTTAAAGGAAAAGGGAAGAAAGGCGAAATCAAGGAAGTGCCAACTGGCTATGCTCAAAACTTCCTGATTAAAAAGAATTTGGCCAAGGAAGCGACTGCTCAAGCAGTGGGTGAGTTGCGTGGAAAACAAAAATCTGAAGAAAAAGCTCATGCAGAGATGATTGCTGAAGCAAAGGCTATCAAGGCTAAGCTTGAAGCAGAAGAATCTGTTGTAGAGTTTGTTGAAAAGGTTGGACCAGATGGCCGTACATTTGGCTCTATCACTAACAAGAAAATTGCAGAAGAATTGCAAAAGCAGTTTGGTATTAAGATTGACAAACGCAATATTCAAGTGCAAGCACCAATTCGAGCAGTAGGTTTGATTGATGTACCAGTGAAGATCTATCAAGATGTTACAAGTGTCATCAATCTTTGTGTAAAAGAAGGTTAAGTTTACAACTTCTTGACAAGATTGTAAAAGGAAGGAAAGTCGGATGGCAGAAGTAGAGGAACTGCGAGTTCAACCTCAGGATATTTTGGCAGAACAATCTGTTCTGGGGGCTATTTTTATAGATGAGAGTAAGCTCGTTTTTGTCCGAGAATATATTGATTCTCGAGACTTCTTTAAGTATGCTCATCGGTTGATTTTCCAAGCGATGGTAGATTTGTCGGATCGTGGGGAAGCAATTGATGCGACGACAGTTCGGACGATTTTGGATAGCCAAGGGGATCTCCAAAATATTGGTGGCTTGTCCTATCTTGTTGAAATCGTCAACTCTGTACCAACTTCAGCTAATGCGGAGTATTATGCTAAAATTGTAGCTGAAAAGGCTATGCTACGTCGCTTGATTTCCAAATTGACAGAGTCTGTCAACCAAGCCTATGAGGCTTCTAAGCCTGCAGATGAAATCATTGCTCAGGCTGAAAAGGGGCTCATTGATGTTAGCGAAAATGCCAATCGTAGTGGTTTCAAGAACATCCGAGATATTCTAAATATCAACTTTGGGAACCTAGAAGTTCGGTCACAACAAACAACGGATATCACTGGTATTGCAACGGGCTACCGTGATTTGGACCATATGACGACAGGTCTTCATGAGGAGGAGTTAATTATCCTAGCGGCGCGACCAGCAGTTGGTAAGACGGCCTTTGCTTTGAACATTGCTCAGAACATCGGGACTAAGTTGGACAAGACGGTTGCTATCTTTTCGCTGGAAATGGGTGCGGAAAGTCTAGTAGACCGTATGTTGGCTGCTGAAGGTTTGGTGGAGTCCCATTCTATCCGTACAGGTCAATTGACTGATGAGGAGTGGCAAAAGTATACCATTGCTCAAGGGAACCTAGCTAACGCGAGTATCTATATCGATGATACGCCAGGGATTCGAATCACGGAAATTCGTTCGCGTTCACGTAAACTGGCTCAAGAAACAGGCAATCTAGGCTTGATTTTGATCGACTACCTACAGCTTATCACAGGTACTGGTCGTGAGAACCGCCAACAAGAAGTCTCTGAAATTTCTCGTCAGTTAAAAATTCTAGCTAAGGAGCTAAAGGTTCCAGTCATTGCTCTTAGTCAGTTATCTCGTGGAGTTGAACAGCGTCAAGATAAGAGACCAGTCTTGTCTGATATTCGTGAATCGGGTTCTATCGAGCAGGATGCGGATATCGTAGCCTTTCTGTACCGTGACGACTACTATGATCGTGCAGGTGAAGAAGAGGAAGGAATTCCAAATAACAAGGTTGAGGTTATCATCGAGAAAAACCGTAGTGGAGCTCGTGGAACGGTGGAATTGATTTTCCAAAAAGAATACAATAAATTTTCAAGTATCTCAAAGAGGGAGGCATAAGATGTCAGATGCATTTACAGATGTAGCCAAGATGAAAAAAATCAAAGAAGAGATCAAGGCGCATGAGGGACAAGTCGTTGAAATGACTTTGGAAAATGGCCGTAAGCGCCAAAAAAATAGATTGGGTAAGCTAATTGAGGTTTATCCATCTCTATTTATCGTTGAATTTGGGGATGTTGAAGGAGACAAACAAGCCAATGTCTACGTTGAATCCTTTACCTACTCAGATATCTTGACAGAAAAGAACTTGATTCGCTATCTAGACTAAGAATCCTAAAATGAAGTGAGCTTTGCTCACTTTTTTCTTTTTCTCCCGAATAGTATAAACGAGGGTAACCTCGGAAATTTATATTATTAAGGAGAATGAATGACGTTTTTTAAATCAGGAGTTAAGAAGAGTAGATGTACTCAGTTGAGTGTAGGGCTGGCTACTTTGTTTGTTACAAGTACCTTTTTGTTTGGTGGAGAATCGGTTCAAGCTGATAGTGTAGCGCGTGGAGATGACTATCCGCTTCACTACAAAAATGGTAGTGTTGAAATCGATCAGTGGCGGATGTATTCTCGCCAGTGTACCTCTTTTGCGGCCTTTCGTTTGAGTAGTGTAAATGGCTTTGAGATTCCTCCTGCCTATGGAAATGCAAATGAATGGGGACATCGTGCAAGGCGAGAAGGCTACCGTGTGGATACTAAGCCAGAAGTTGGGGCTATTGCTTGGTCGACAGAAGGTTATTATGGGCACGTGGCCTGGGTATCAAATGTGTCGGGGGATACGATTGAAATCGAAGAGTATAACTATGGGGTTCGAGAAAAGTATAACCGTCGAAAAGTCAAGGCTAGTTCGATGACAGGTTTTATTCATTTTAAGGACTTGGTAGGGAATGGTGGTAGAACTGGAAATCCTATCAGGTCAGGGCTGGCATCTAGTGGAACTCACACGTTTACTCAAAAGTCTGCCATTCGAAACCAGCCGTCAAGTACAGCGCAAGTTATCGACTACTACTATCCTGGTGAAAATGTTAGCTACGATCAAATCGTAGAAAAGGAAGGTTATAAGTGGCTTAGTTACCTATCCTATAGTGGAATGAGGAGATATGTCCAGTATACGGAAACAGAATCGGTGGAGAATGGTTGGAAGAAGCAAAACGGTATTTGGAATTACCGTGAGAATGGGAAACTCGCAACTGGTTGGAAGAAAATAAATGGCAGTTGGTATCACTTCAAAGAAAATGGAACCATGTCAACAGGTTGGGTAAAGGATGGCTCGCATTGGTACTATCTAAAGGCATCAGGGGAGATGCAGACAGGTTGGCTCAAGGAAAATGGAACATGGTATTATTTGGAAAGTTCAGGGGCTATGAAGTCTAGTCAGTGGTTCCAGGTAGGCGGAAAATTTTACTACGTCAATGCTTCAGGGGCTTTAGCAGTGAATACCACTGTGGATGGCTATCGAGTGGATAGTAATGGAGCTAGAATCTAGAAAGAATATAAAAAAGAGGACTTCACTACCATTTGCCTATTCTTTCCGATGGTATTTTTCCTTGCTTTCCTTTATAATGGGTGTATGGACAAGAAAAAATTATTATTAATTGATGGATCTTCTGTTGCTTTTCGAGCTTTTTTTGCGCTCTATCAGCAGTTGGATCGTTTTAAAAATGCTAATGGCCTTCATACCAATGCAATTTATGGCTTTCAACTCATGTTGAATCATGTCTTGGAGCGGGTTGAGCCCAGCCATGTTTTGGTAGCCTTTGATGCGGGTAAGACGACTTTCCGAACAGAGATGTATGCAGACTACAAGGGTGGCCGTGCTAAAACTCCAGATGAGTTTCGTGAGCAATTTCCCTTCATTCGTGAGTTGTTAGACCATCTTGGGATTCGCCATTATGAGTTGGCCCAGTATGAAGCGGATGATATCATCGGGACTCTAGGCCGTTTGGCTGAGAAGGATTCTTTTGATGTGACAATCGTCAGTGGAGACAAGGACTTGATCCAGTTGACGGATGAACACACAGTAGTTGAGATTTCCAAGAAAGGTGTGACTGAGTTTGAGGCCTTTACGCCAGACTATCTTATGGAAAAGATGGGCCTCACACCAGCTCAGTTTATTGATCTTAAGGCCCTGATGGGGGATAAGTCTGATAATATCCCTGGTGTCACGAAAATCGGTGAAAAGACGGGTATCAAGCTCTTGCTGGAGCATGGTTCGCTTGAGGGTATTTATGAAAATATCGATGGGATGAAGGCTTCTAAGATGAAGGAAAATCTCATTAATGACAAGGAACAAGCCTTTTTATCGAAAACGCTAGCAACCATTGATACTCAGGCACCGATTGAGATTGGACTAGATGATTTGGTCTATAATGGCCCAGATGTGGAAAATCTTGGGAAATTCTACGATGAGATGGGCTTCAAACAGCTCAAACAAGCTTTAAATGTGTCATCAACGGATATGCCTGAAAGTTTAGATTTCACTATCGTTGACCACGTCAGTCAAGACATGCTGAGCGCAGGCTCTATCTTCCACTTTGAACTCTTTGGTGAGAACTACCATACAGATGATTTGGTTGGTTTTGCCTGGTCCTGCGGGGATAAATTTTACGCCACAGATAAACTTGAGCTCTTGCAGGAGCCGTTTTTCAAGGAATTTTTAGAAAAAACACCTCTGAAAGTGTATGACTTTAAGAAAGCGAAGGTTCTTTTAAATCGCTTGGGTTTGAATCTGCAGGCTCCTGCTTTTGACAGTCGTTTGGCAAAATACTTACTCTCAACAGTCGAGAACAATGAAATCTCAACTATTGCGAATCTCTATGGCCAGACTTATCTGGCTGATGATGAGACTTTCTACGGTAAGGGGGTCAAGAAAGCTATCCCTGAGAGAGAGAAATTCTTGGAGCACTTGGCTCGCAAGGTTGCTGTATTGGTTGAGACTGAGCCGGTTTTACTTGAAAAACTCAGTAAACATGGGCAGTTAGACCTTCTCTATGACATGGAGCAACCTCTGGCTTTTGTCCTTGCTAAGATGGAAATTGCTGGGATCAAGGTCAAAAAAGAAACCCTACTTGAGATGCAGGCTGAAAATGAGGTCGTCATTGAGCAGCTCACTCAAGAGATTTATGAGCTAGCTGGTGAAGAGTTTAATATCAACTCGCCTAAGCAGTTGGGCGTGCTTCTCTTTGAAAAGCTCGGTCTTCCTCTGGAATATACCAAGAAAACCAAGACAGGTTACTCGACAGCCGTGGATGTGCTAGAGCGACTGGCTCCTATTGCACCGATTGTTAAGAAAATCCTCGATTATCGTCAGATTGCTAAGATTCAATCTACCTATGTGATTGGTTTGCAGGACTGGATTTTGGATGATGGCAAGATCCACACGCGCTATGTGCAGGATTTGACTCAGACTGGGCGTCTGTCTAGTGTGGATCCAAACTTGCAAAATATCCCTGTTCGTTTGGAACAAGGCCGTCTCATTCGTAAGGCTTTTGTACCTGAGTGGGAGGATAGTGTCCTTCTCAGCTCGGACTATTCACAGATTGAATTGCGCGTTTTGGCTCATATTTCTAAAGATGAGCACTTGATTAAGGCCTTCCAAGAGGGAGCAGATATCCATACCTCGACAGCCATGCGGGTCTTTGGAATTGAATGTCCTGAAGATGTGACTCCAAATGACCGTCGTAATGCCAAGGCGGTAAACTTCGGAGTGGTTTACGGGATTTCAGACTATGGTTTGTCTAATAATCTAGGAATCAGCCGTAAGGAAGCCAAAGCCTACATCGACACCTATTTTGAACGTTTCCCAGGTATTAAAAACTACATGGATGAGGTGGTGCGTGAGGCGCGTGATAAGGGCTATGTAGAGACTCTCTTCAAGCGTCGTCGTGAGTTACCAGATATCAATTCGCGCAACTTCAACATTCGTGGTTTTGCAGAGCGGACGGCCATCAACTCTCCTATCCAAGGCTCAGCAGCAGATATTCTCAAGATTGCTATGATCCAGCTAGACAAAGCTCTAGTTGAAGGTGGCTATCAGACCAAGATGCTGTTGCAAGTGCACGATGAAATCGTCCTTGAAGTTCCGAAATCAGAGCTAGCAGCGGTCAAAGTGCTGGTGAAACAAACCATGGAAGAAGCCATCCAACTCAGTGTTCCCCTCATCGCTGATGAAAATGAAGGGGCAACCTGGTACGAGGCTAAATAAGAAAGCTATGATAGAGTTTGAAGTACTTGCCTTCAAACTCTTTTTCAAGATTTTCTGTAAGCAGTTTCCTTGACTTATCCTTGTTTTTGCGTTATCATATGTCCATATAAGATACGGGAGTCTGTGTACAGTCTGAGAGGAAGTGTTAAACTTCGACCGCACCTGATCTGGGTAATGCCAGCGTAGGGAAGGATACTTAGCCGAATTCTGCACCTTTTCCGTATATATGGGAAAGGTTTTCTTTTTGTTAAAAGGAAGCCTGAGAAGAGGAGGTTTTTATGAAAGCAAGCATTGCCTTGCAAGTCTTGCCCCTATCACAGGGGATTGACCGGATTGCTATTATCGATCAGGTGATTGCTTATCTGCAAGCTCAGTCCGTGACCATGGTGGTGACATCCTTTGAAACGGTCTTGGAAGGGGAGTTGGATGAGCTCATGCGCATTCTTAAAGAAGCGCTTGAAGTGGCAGGGCAGGAAGCAGATAATGTCTTTGCCAATGTCAAAATAAATGTAGGAGAGATTTTAAGCATCGATGAGAAACTTGAAAAGTATACTGAGACGTCACATTAGTCTTTTAGGCTTTCTAGGAGTCTTGTCAATCTGGCAGTTAGCAGGAATATTCAAACTTTTACCCAAGTTTATCCTGCCAACCCCTCTTGAGATCCTCCAGGCCTTTGCTCGTGACAGAGAATTTCTCTGGCACCATAGCTGGGCGACCTTGAGAGTGGCTTTGCTGGGGCTGGTTTTAGGAGTCTTGATTGCTTGCCTCATGGCGGTGCTTATGGACAGTCTAACTTGGCTCAATGATCTTATCTACCCTATGATGGTGGTTGTCCAAACCATTCCGACGATTGCCATAGCCCCAATTTTAGTCTTGTGGCTAGGTTATGGGATTTTTCCCAAGATTGTCTTGATTATCTTGACGACAACCTTCCCTATTATCGTCAGCATTTTAGACGGATTTAGGCATTGTGACAAGGATATGCTGACCTTGTTTAGTCTGATGCGGGCCAAGCCTTGGCAAATCCTGTGGCATTTTAAAATCCCGGTCAGTCTGCCTTACTTTTATGCAGGTCTGAGGGTCAGTGTCTCCTACGCCTTTATCACAACAGTGGTATCTGAGTGGTTGGGAGGCTTTGAAGGACTAGGTGTCTACATGATTCAGTCCAAGAAACTGTTTCAGTATGATACCATGTTTGCCATTATTATTCTGGTGTCGATTATCAGCCTTTTGGGTATGAAATTGGTCGATGTTAGTGAAAAATATGTGATTAAATGGAAACGTCCCTAAGATAAGGATGTTTTAGAAAAAGAAAAGAGGAAATCAAAATGAAGAAAACATGGAAAGTGTTTTTAACGCTAGTAACAGCTTTTGTAGCTGTCGTGCTTGTGGCTTGTGGTCAAGGAACTGCTTCTAAGGATAACAAAGAAGCAGAACTCAAGAAGATTGACTTTATCCTAGACTGGACGCCAAATACTAACCACACAGGACTTTATGTGGCTAAAGAAAAAGGTTATTTCAAGGAAGCTGGAGTGGATGTTGATTTGAAATTGCCACCTGAAGAAAGCTCATCTGACTTGGTGATCAATGGCAAGGCACCATTTGCAGTGTATTTCCAAGACTACATGGCTAAGAAATTGGAAAAAGGGGCAGGAATCACTGCCGTTGCCGCTATCGTTGAGCACAATACATCAGGGATCATCTCACGAAAATCTGACAATGTCACCAGTCCAAAAGACTTGGTTGGGAAGAAATACGGAACCTGGAATGACCCGACTGAGCTTGCTATGTTGAAAACCTTGGTAGAATCACAAGGTGGAGACTTTGAGAAGGTCGAAAAAGTACCAAACAACGACTCAAACTCGATTACACCGATTGCTAATGGCGTCTTTGACGCTGCTTGGATCTACTACGGTTGGGATGGTATTCTTGCCAAATCTCAAGGCGTAGATGCTAACTTCATGTACTTGAAAGACTATGTCAAGGAGTTTGACTACTACTCACCCGTTATCATCGCAAACAATGACTATCTAAAAGACAACAAGGAAGAAGCTCGTAAAGTTATCCAAGCTATCAAAAAAGGCTACCAATATGCCATGGAACATCCAGAAGAAGCTGCAGATATCCTCATTAAGAACGCACCTGAACTCAAGGAAAAACGTGACTTTGTCATCGAATCTCAAAAATACTTGTCAAAAGAATACGCAAGTGACAAGGAAAAATGGGGACAATTTGACGCTGACCGCTGGAATGCCTTCTACAAATGGGATAAAGAACATGGTATCCTCAAAGAAGACCTGACTGACAAGGGCTTCACTAACGAATTTGTAAAATAATGACAGAAATTAGACTAGAACACGTAAGCTATGCCTATGGCGATGAAAAGATTTTAGAGGATATCAACCTGCAGGTGACTTCGGGTGAAGTGGTTTCTATCCTAGGACCAAGTGGTGTTGGAAAGACCACTCTCTTTAACCTAATCGCTGGGATTTTAGAAGTTCAGTCAGGGCGAATTGTCCTTGACGGCGAGGAAAATCCTAAGGGGCGCGTGAGTTATATGTTACAAAAGGATCTCCTCTTGGAGCACAAGACGGTGCTTG
>CAJPRB010000046.1:0-11561 GCA_905372925.1 uncultured Streptococcus sp. | reverse complement strand
GCCTTCCTCAGCGTCTTAAGCATGGATGAAGAATAGAAATATAAAATAAAACTCTTGAAGATTTTTCAGGAGTTTTTTGTGTTTTTGGCGAACCAAGCTATCAAATACAAAAGTTGAATAAATGAAAAAAGAAGATCAACTGGTCTTCTTTTTATTATTTTTACGAATAGATAGATGAGTAGCAAAAGAAATGGAGTTGTATATGAAGATCACAAACTATGAGATTTACAAATTAAGAAAAGCAGGGCTGACCAATCAACAGATTTTAACTGTCCTTGAATATGACGAGACTGTAGAGCAGGAACTTTTGCTAGGAGATATTGCTGAAATCTCTGGTTGCCGCAATCCTGCTGTCTTTATGGAACGCTATTTCCAGATAGATGATACACAGTTGGAGAAGGAGTTTCAAAAATTTCCATCCTTCTCGATTCTTGATGACTGTTATCCTTGGGATTTGAGTGAGATTTACGATGCTCCAGCACTCTTGTTTTATAAGGGAAATCTAGACTTGCTGAAGTTTCCAAAGGTTGCTCTTGTAGGCAGTCGTTCTTGTTCGAGCCAAGGTGCCAAGTCGGTCCAGAAAATTATCCAAGGTTTAGAAAACGAGTTAATCGTGGTTAGTGGCTTGGCCAAAGGAATCGATACCGCGGCCCATATGGCTGCGCTCCAGAATGGAGGGAGAACGATTGCTGTCATTGGAACAGGATTGGATGTTTTTTATCCACGTGCCAACAAACGCCTTCAAGAATACATCGGTAACCATCATCTCGTTATCAGCGAGTATGGGCCTGGAGAAGAACCCTTGAAATTCCATTTTCCAGCCCGTAATCGTATTATTGCTGGTCTTTGCCGAGGAGTAATTGTAGCAGAGGCAAGGATGCGTTCGGGCAGTCTCATTACCTGTGAACGTGCCATGGAGGAAGGACGCGATGTTTTTGCTATTCCAGGGGACATTCTTGATGGCCATTCAGATGGCTGTCACCACCTGATCCAAGAGGGAGCAAAACTGATTTCCAGCGGTCAAGATGTGCTAGCAGAGTTTGAATTTTAAGGAGAAATTGTTCACTCAGATAAACTTTTCTTCTATATATAGGAGTTAAGTCTTGACAGCTATAGAAAAATGGTTTACACTTTATAAAGTTTATTACTTTGAAAAGGTGTGATAGTGTGGCTACGGCAACAAAGAAGAAAAAATCAACAGTTAAGAAAAATCTAGTCATCGTAGAGTCGCCTGCTAAGGCGAAAACGATTGAGAAATATCTAGGCAGAAATTACAAGGTTTTAGCCAGTGTCGGGCATATCCGTGATTTGAAAAAATCCAGTATGTCAGTCGACATTGAAAATAATTATGAACCGCAGTATATCAATATCCTTGGAAAAGGTCCTCTCATCAATGACTTAAAAAAAGAAGCTAAAAAGGCCAATAAAGTCTTTCTGGCGAGTGACCCGGACCGTGAAGGAGAAGCAATTTCCTGGCATTTGGCTCATATTCTCGCTTTGGATGAGAATGATGCCAACCGTGTAGTCTTTAATGAAATCACCAAAGACGCGGTAAAAAATGCCTTTAAAGAACCTCGCAAGATTGATATGGACTTGGTCGATGCCCAACAAGCTCGTCGTGTCTTAGACCGCTTGGTAGGGTATTCGATTTCGCCAATTTTGTGGAAAAAGGTCAAGAAGGGCTTATCTGCAGGACGCGTGCAGTCGGTTGCTCTTAAGCTCATCATTGACCGTGAAAATGAAATCAATGCCTTCCAACCAGAAGAATACTGGACAATTGATGGTGTCTTTAAGAAGGGAATCAAGCAATTTCAGGCTTCATTCTATGGTATGAATGGCAAAAAGATGAAATTGACCACCAATGAAGAAGTCAAAGAAGTCTTGTCCCATTTGACTAGCAAAGATTTTACAGTAGACCAGGTAGATAAGAAAGAACGCAAACGCAATGCGCCCCTACCTTATACGACTTCAACCATGCAGATGGATGCTGCTAACAAAATCAATTTCCGTACTCGAAAGACTATGATGGTGGCCCAGCAGCTTTATGAAGGGATCAATATCGGATCAGGTGTGCAAGGTTTGATTACCTATATGCGTACAGACTCGACTCGTATCAGTCCTGTGGCTCAGAACGAAGCGGCAAGCTACATTAACGACCGTTTTGGTAGCAAGTATTCCAAGCATGGTAGCAAGGTCAAGAATGCCTCAGGTGCTCAGGATGCCCACGAAGCCATTCGTCCATCTAGTGTCTTTAACACACCTGAAAGCATCGCTAAGTACTTGGACAAAGACCAGCTCAAACTTTATACCCTTATCTGGAACCGTTTTGTGGCCAGCCAGATGACGGGAGCTATCTTTGATACCATGGCTGTTAAGCTTTCTCAAAATGGAGTCCAATTCGCGGCAAATGGAAGCCAAGTTAAGTTTGATGGTTATCTTGCTATTTACAATGACTCTGACAAGAACAAGATGTTGCCAGATATGGCAGTAGGAGATGTGGTCAAGCAGGTCAATAGCAAGCCAGAGCAACATTTCACCCAACCACCTGCTCGCTATTCGGAAGCAACACTAATCAAGACTTTGGAGGAAAATGGGGTTGGACGCCCGTCAACCTATGCTCCGACCATTGAAACCATCCAAAAACGTTACTATGTTCGTTTGGCAGCCAAACGCTTTGAACCAACAGAACTGGGAGAAATTGTCAATAAACTCATTGTTGAATATTTCCCAGATATCGTAAACGTGACCTTCACAGCTGAGATGGAAGGAAAACTGGATGATGTCGAAGTTGGAAAAGAGCAGTGGCAACGTGTTATTGACACCTTTTACAAACCATTCTCTAAAGAAGTAGCCAAGGCTGAAGCAGAAATGGAAAAAATTCAGATCAAGGATGAACCAGCTGGATTTGACTGTGAAGTCTGTGGTAGTCCGATGGTGATTAAGCTCGGTCGTTTTGGTAAATTCTATGCTTGTAGCAATTTCCCAGACTGCCGTCATACACAAGCGATTGTCAAAGAGATTGGTGTCGAGTGTCCAAGCTGTCATCAAGGACAAATCATCGAACGCAAAACCAAGCGCAATCGTATCTTTTATGGTTGCAATCGCTATCCAGAATGTGAATTTACTTCCTGGGACAAACCGATTGGCCGTGACTGTCCAAAATGCGGACACTTCCTTGTGGAGAAAAAAGTCCGTGGTGGTGGCAAGCAAGTTGTATGTAGTAATGGCGACTACGAAGAGGAAAAGATCAAATAAAATGCAGAGTCCTGAAAATGAATTTCAGGCTCTTTTTACTTGAAGCTTGACAAATTTCCTCATTGTATGCGAAACTAGAGGAAGAGTAATTTATCTAGGAGAAGTTATGCGCATTATTTATTTCTGTATTGGTTTTATTTCTTTGGCTCTAGCTCTTGTAGGTGTTGTCCTGCCGCTCTTACCAACAACTCCCTTTCTTTTACTGTCTATCGCTTGCTTTTCAAAATCTTCTAAGCGTTTTGAAGACTGGCTTTATCACACCAAGCTCTATCAGACTTATGTAGCTGATTTTCGGGAAACCAAGTCTATAGCGCGTGAACGCAAGAAAAAAATCATCGTATCTATCTATATCTTGATGGGAATTTCTATTTATTTTGCCCCTCTTTTACCAGTCAAAATCGGTCTGGGAGCCTTGACCATCTTTATCACCTACTATCTCTTTAAAGTCATTCCTGATAAGGATTAGTTTTTGAAATTTGATATTTCCTTTGATAAAATTGAAAGCATATTCAAATAATATGATATAATAAATTTAAAGAAAACATCAAGGAGAATCAAATGATTTATGAATTTTGTGCTGAAAATGTGACCTTGCTTGAAAAAGCGATGCAGGCTGGAGCTCGTCGAATCGAACTTTGTGACAATCTAGCAGTTGGTGGGACAACACCAAGCTATGGAGTGACTAAGGCAGCTGTTGAACTGGCAGCTAACTATGATAGCACCATTATGACCATGATTCGTCCCCGTGGTGGCGACTTTGTCTATACTGATCTTGAAATAGCGATTATGCTAGAAGACATTCGTTTGACTGCGCAGGCTGGAAGTCAAGGAGTAGTTTTTGGGGCATTAACTGCTGATAAGAAGTTGGATAAGGTTAATCTTGAGAAGCTGATTGCCGCATCTAAAGGAATGGAAATTGTCTTTCACATGGCCTTTGATGCATTAAGCGATGAAGACCAGTTAGAAGCCATTGACTGGCTCAGCCAAGCTGGTGTCACTCGTATCTTAACTCGAGCGGGCGTGTCTGGGGACTCACTAGAAGAACGTTTTGCTCACTATCACAGAATTTTGGAACATGCAGCTGGTAAAATTGAAATTCTACCAGGTGGGGGGATTGACTTGGATAACCGTCAAACCTTTATCGACCAACTGGGCGTGACACAATTGCATGGAACCAAGGTTGTCTTCTAAAAAATAGAAAGGAACTGCTAGCTTTTGGTAGCAGTTTTCACTTATGTTTGAAATTTTTAAATCCTATCAGTTTAATAAAGAAAAAGCCCATGCCTATGGTTTTGTAGAAAATGAGGAAGTCTGGACTTATAGTTGCCAGATTTTGCAGGGTGACTTTTACATGACAGTCTCTATCACTCCTGATAATGTGAGCTTTCAGGTTTTTGATCAGGAAACGGGTGACCTCTATCCTCAAGTCCATATGGAAAGTATGACAGGAAGCTTTGTTGCAAGTGTCCGTGAGGCTTGTTTGGAGATTCTCTACCAGATTCGGAAGGTTTGTTTTGATGTGCAGGATTTTATCTGTCCTCAGACTAAGCGTATCATGGCTCAAGTTCAGGAGAAATATGGTAATCAGCTGGAATATCTGTGGGAAAAATCACCTGATACGGCAGTATTGCGCCATGAAGGCAATCAAAAGTGGTATGCTGTTTTAATGAGAATTCCTTGGGATAAGCTAGATAAGGGCAGAGAAGGACTAGTCGAAGCAGTCAACCTCAAACACGACCAAGTAGCTGACTTGCTTTCAAAAAAAGGCATTTATCCAGCCTTTCATATGAACAAACGCTACTGGCTTAGTCTGGCGCTTGATGATAGTTTGCAAGATGAAGAAGTGTTAGAACTCATCGAAAGAAGTTGGAATTTGACTGTGAAAAAATAAGGAAATCCACTTGAGTTTTCAAATACTTTCAATTAGCAAAATATTCTTTACTGAAGAAATTTTCAGAAAATAATGGATTTTTTCTTGACAAGTGTTTTTGGCTATGCTAAAATACTAGACAAGATATCAAACGAAGGAGAAAGTCAAACATGAAAACAGCTAAGTTTAATCAATTTGCTTTGTTGTTGAGGTACTCGGGCTAGTGCAAAAGCATTAGTCCTGTTTGGCTTACCAAGCGGGAGTAAATCAACATCTCGCTTGGGTTTCTGAGCGAGATGTTTTTTTAAAACCACATTTGGAAAAGGGGAAATCATATGCGTAAAGTTGAATTTTTTGATACAAGCCTTCGTGATGGGGAACAAACACCTGGTGTTAACTTCTCAATAAAGGAAAAAGTTTCCATTGCAAGACAGTTGGAGAAATGGGGTATTTCTGTAATTGAGGCTGGTTTTCCGGCTGCTAGTCCAGATTCATTTATAGCCGTTCAAGAAATTGCTAAAGTCATGAAAAAAACAGCAGTGACAGGATTAGCTCGTTCTGTAAAATCTGATATTGATGCTTGTTATGAGGCTCTTAAGGATGCCAAGTATCCACAAATTCATGTCTTTATTGCTACCAGTCCGATTCACCGCAAGTATAAGCTCAATAAGAGCAAGGAAGAGATTTTAGAAGCTATCAAGGAACATGTTTCTTACGCACGTTCTAAGTTTGAAATCGTCGAATTCTCTCCTGAAGATGCGACTAGAACAGAGTTGGATTTCCTCTTACAAGTCGTTCAAACAGCGGTCGATGCAGGTGCATCTTATATCAATATCCCTGACACAGTTGGCTTTACGACTCCAGAAGAGTTTGCACGTATCTTTGATCACTTGACTGAAAATATTAAATCAGGTCATAAAGTTATCTTTGGTGTTCACTGTCACGATGATCTCGGTATGGCAACTGCAAATACTTTGACAGCAATTAAACACGGTGCTGGACGTGTCCAGGGAACTATTAATGGTATCGGTGAACGCGCAGGTAATGTTGCTCTTGAAGAAGTAGCTGTTGCTTTGAAGATTCGTGAGGATTTCTTCCAAGCAACTAGTGATATTGTTTTGGATGAAACAATGAATACGTCTGAAATGGTTTCTCGCTTTTCTGGTATTCCAGTTCCTAAAAACAAGGCTGTCGTTGGTGGCAATGCCTTCTCTCATGAATCTGGTATTCACCAAGATGGAGTCCTTAAAAATCCTCTCACTTATGAGATCATCACACCTGAATTGGTCGGTGTTAAGAGTAATAGTCTTCCGCTTGGAAAATTGTCTGGTCGCCATGCCTTTGTTGAAAAACTAAGAGAATTGGCTCTAGACTTTACAGAAGAGGATCTCCAACCACTCTTTGCTAAGTTCAAGGCACTAGCGGACAAGAAACAAGAAATCACAGATGCAGATATTCGAGCTCTGGTCGCTGGCACCATGGTTGAAAACCCAGAAGGTTTCCACTTTGATGATTTACAACTTCAAACCCATTCAGATAATGACATTGAAGCGCTTGTTAGTCTGGCTAATATGGACGGTGAAAAAGTCGAATTTAATGCAACAGGGCAAGGTTCCGTTGAAGCAATCTTTAACGCTATTGATAAGTTCTTCAACCAATCTGTCCGCTTGGTATCCTATACCATTGATGCGGTGACAGATGGGATCGATGCCCAGGCTCGGGTTTTGGTGACTGTTGAAAATAGAGATACAGAAACCATCTTTAACGCAGCAGGTCTTGATTTCGATGTGTTGAAAGCTTCGGCTATTGCTTATATCAATGCTAATACCTTTGTTCAAAAAGAGAATGCTGGTGAGATGGGGCGGAGCGTTTCTTACCGAGACATGCCTAGTGTGTAAAGGAGAAGGCTATGACAAAGAAAATAGTGGTCCTAGCAGGGGACGGAATCGGTCCAGAAATCATGGAAGCTGGTTTGGAAGTTTTGGAGGCCCTAGCTGAAAAAACGGGCTTTGACTATGAGATAGATAGGCGACCTTTTGGAGGTGCTGGGATTGATGCTGCGGGGCATCCCTTACCTGATGAAACCCTCAAGGTATGTAGAGAAGCAGATGCTATTCTCCTAGCGGCTATCGGTAGTCCCCAGTATGATGGAGCAGCGGTCCGACCGGAACAAGGTTTGCTAGCTCTCCGTAAGGAACTCAATCTCTATGCCAATATTCGGCCGGTCAAAATTTTTGAGAGTCTCAAGCATTTGTCACCACTTAAACCAGAACGAATTGCTGGGGTAGACTTTGTTGTGGTGCGTGAGTTGACAGGAGGGATCTACTTTGGGGATCATATCCTTGAAGAGCGAAAAGCGCGTGATATCAACGACTATAGCTATGAGGAAGTAGAGCGGATTATTCGTAAAGCCTTTGAAATCGCAAGAAGCCGCAGAAAAATCGTTACTAGTATCGATAAGCAAAATGTTCTAGCAACCTCAAAACTCTGGCGCAGAGTAGCTGAGGAAGTTGCGCAGGATTTCCCAGATGTAAACTTGGAGCACCAGTTGGTGGACTCAGCTGCCATGCTCATGATTACCAATCCTGCTAAGTTTGATGTCATTGTAACGGAGAATCTTTTCGGAGATATCTTATCTGATGAATCAAGCGTTCTATCAGGCACCCTGGGTGTTATGCCATCAGCCAGTCATTCTGAAAAGGGGCCAAGTCTTTATGAGCCCATTCACGGTTCGGCACCTGATATTGCAGGTCAAGGAATTGCCAATCCTATCTCCATGATTTTGTCAGTTGCCATGATGTTGAGAGATAGTTTCGGACGTTACGAGGATGCAGAGCGTATCGAGCGTGCTGTTGAAGCTAGTTTAGCGGCTGGCATTTTAACGAGAGATATTGGAGGACAGGCTTCGACCAAGGAAATGACAGAAGCCATCATTGAAAGACTATGAAGATAAATGAAGGAATGACTCTTGCCCTCTTGATTTGGAATGTCATGGTTTTCTTGATTTATGGCATTGACAAATCCAAGGCAAGAAGAGGTGCTTGGCGCGTTCCAGAGAAAATCTTACTCATTTTAGCCATTGCTTGTGGTGGTTTTGGTGCCTGGTTGGCAGGAATGACCTTTCACCACAAGACTAGAAAATGGTACTTTAAAACAGTTTGGTTTCTCGGGATGGTGACCACACTAGTAGCCTTATATGTTATTTGGAGGTAATGGATGGCAGGAAAATCGATTTTTGATAAATTATGGGAACGCCATGTCATCACAGGAGAAGAGGGGCAGCCGCAACTCATGTATGTGGATCAGCACTATATTCATGAAGTGACCAGTCCCCAAGCTTTTCAAGGATTACGAGATGCAGGCCGCAGATTGAGACGACCAGACTTGACATTTGGAACCTTTGATCACAATGTACCAACGGTCAATATCTACGATATTCGAGATGTCATTTCTAAGGCTCAAATTGATAAGCTTGCTGAAAATGTTGAGGAGTTTGGGATTGAACATGCGGCCCATGGTTCTGAAAAACAAGGAATCGTTCACATGGTTGGTCCAGAAACAGGACGAACCCAACCAGGAAAATTCATCGTCTGTGGAGATAGTCATACAGCTACTCACGGAGCTTTCGGAGCTATCGCTTTTGGAATTGGGACCAGTGAAGTTGAGCATGTCTTTGCTACCCAGACCCTTTGGCAGGTCAAACCCAAGAAAATGCTGGTAGAATTCACTGGTGTTCCTCAAAAAGGAGTCTACTCTAAGGATTACATTCTTGCCTTAATTGCCAAGTACGGCGTTGCTTGTGGTGTTGGCTATGTGGTGGAATATCGTGGACAAGCAATTGATGCACTGACCATGGAAGAGAGAATGACCATCTGCAATATGTCCATCGAGTTTGGTTCCAAGATGGGAATCATGAATCCAGATCAGACCACCTATGACTATCTCAAGGGACGGGAATGCGTTCCCGAAGCTTTTGAGGAGGCTGTGGCTGACTGGAAGACGCTTGTCAGCGATGATGATGCTGTCTATGATAAGGTTATCCAGATGGATGTCTCAGACTTGGCTCCTATGGTGACCTGGGGAACCAATCCTGCTATGGGAGTTGACTTTGACAGTAGTTTTCCAGAAATTAAGGATATGAACGATGAACGTGCTTATCATTACATGGACTTGGAGCCTGGTCAAAAGCCAGCGGATATTGAACTAGGTTATATCTTTATCGGGTCTTGTACCAATGCTCGTCTCAGCGATTTACAACTGGCTGCGCGATTTGTCAAAGGGAAAAAAATAGCTCCTAACTTAACGGCTATCGTAGTCCCGGGCTCTCGTCCTGTCAAACGAGCAGCTGAGAAGTTGGGCTTGGATAAGGTATTCTTAGATGCTGGCTTTGAGTGGAGAGACCCAGGTTGCTCTATGTGCCTAGGGATGAATCCTGACAAGGTCCCTGATGGGGTCCACTGTGCCTCAACCAGTAACCGCAATTTTGAAGACAGACAAGGATTTGGTGCTAAAACCCATCTCTGCAGTCCAGCTATGGCAGCTGCGGCAGCTATTGCAGGGCGTTTCGTAGATGTTCGGCAAATGCCAGAGGCCCAGTAAGGAGAGGATATGGAGAAATTTACAGTTTATACGGGAACGACCGTTCCTCTCATGAATGATAACATTGACACCGACCAAATCCTCCCCAAGCAGTTTCTCAAGTTAATTGATAAAAAATGCTTTGGTAAGTATCTCATGTATGCTTGGCGTTATCTGGACGATAACTACACTGAGGATCCAGATTTTGTTTTTAACCGTCCTGAATATCGTAAAGCTAGTATTCTCATCTCGGGGGATAACTTTGGTGCGGGGTCTTCGAGGGAACACGCAGCTTGGGCTCTAGCTGACTATGGTTTTAAGGTCGTGATTGCAGGATCTTTCGGAGACATTCATTACAATAATGAACTCAATAATGGCATGTTGCCCATTGTTCAGCCTAGAGAGGTTAGAGAAAAGCTAGCCGAACTTAAACCTAGCGATCAGGTAACTGTTGACTTGGAACAACAAAAAATCATCTCACCAGTTGGAGAATTCACTTTCGAAATCGATAGCGAATGGAAACACAAGCTCTTAAATGGTTTGGATGATATCGGTATTACGTTGCAGTATGAAGACTTGATTGCTGCTTATGAAAAACAACGTCCAGCCTACTGGCAGGATTAGAAAAAATAGAAAAGGAAATAGAATTATGACAAAACACATTCAATGGAACGGAACACTTTCTCAAGAAGGCTATGACATTTTAAAAGGTGAGGGAGGTTGTATTGTTTGCCCTACAAAAGTTGGTTACATCATCATGACTAGCGACAAGGCAGGACTTGAACGCAAGTTTGAAGCTAAAGAACGTAACCGTAACAAACCAGGAGTTGTCCTCTGCGGTAGCATGGACGAGCTACGCGCTTTAGCACAACTCAACTCAGAAATTGAAGCCTTCTACCAAAAACATTGGGACGAAGACATTCTTCTTGGTTGTATCCTTCCTTGGAAACCGGAAGCTTTTGAAAAACTCAAAGCTTATGGGGATGGCCGTGAAGAACTTATGACTGACGTGCGTGGTACTAGCTGTTTTGTCATCAAGTTTGGTAAAGCTGGTGAACAATTGGCTGCCAAACTCTGGGAAGAAGGTAAAATGGTTTACGCCTCATCTGCAAATCCATCTGGAAAAGGAAACCGCGGTAAGGTGGAAGGTATCGGAGAACGTATCGAAGGAGCAGTGGACCTTGTTATCGAAGCAGACGACTATGTGGCTTCCATCCAACCTGACAAAACGATTGAAACCCGCTACGAGCAAGGCGTGATGGTCTCTATGGTCGATAAAGACGGCAAACTCATCCCAGAACAAGGAGGAGCACGATCAACCTCACCAGCACCAGTCGTTATCCGTAAAGGGCTTGACATTGATAAAATCATGATGCATTTGTCAGATACCTTTAAC
The DNA here is from genome assembly GCA_905372925.1 of uncultured Streptococcus sp. GTDB lineage: Bacteria > Bacillota > Bacilli > Lactobacillales > Streptococcaceae > Streptococcus. The sequence goes on along the minus strand of CAJPRB010000046.1, from coordinate 462 downwards.
TCATGGGACTACCGTCAGGGTGAGTATTACTAAGATAAATAAAGAAGTCTAGTGTTATGAGGGAATAAAACCCTCTACTCTAGGCTTTTTCTTTAGAAATTCTTTTCTTTTTTTAATAGATATGATATGCTAGATGCAGAATATATATTAATAGAATGTGGTTTATGCAAAGTAAAATATCTTACTTTGAACTAAACAAAAATAATTTAAGTCTAACAATAAATTTTTAATAAGCAAGGAAAACACAATGGTTTCAAAACAAACTTTCATTGACAAGATAAAAAAAGAATTCCCAGATGCAATTGAAAATCAAACAAAAAGTTATATTTCTTTTCAGGTTAAAAACAGAAAAGGGAAGTTGCAAAATTTTATAGAAATCAATTTTCAACATAAAGGAATAAAGATCGCTGTTCTTTCGAAGAGCCTTTGTGATTCAGATATTTTGTTATTTAATAAGAAACC
>CAJPRB010000045.1:0-11606 GCA_905372925.1 uncultured Streptococcus sp. | reverse complement strand
GCCGCAGCAACCACTGAGGGTTCTTCTGTCACATAGGGAACTGTGTAGTCCTGACCATTCACCAAAAGCTCTGGAATGATCGAATAAGGCAGAGAAAAAGTTCCCACCACATTCTCACTCAGCTGGTCTGCAACAGCCAAGCTGACTTGTTCATCCTGCTCGAGACTCATTTGCTTTTCAGGACTAAGGAGCGCCTGAGCTTTCAGCAACTCCAGGCGCTCATGGTATGATTTTTTTGAAAATCCATTCCAACTTAACTTCATTATTTTTCAACCTTGCTATAACGGCGTTGGTGGTCGACAATTTCAACCAAGGCATAGTCTTGATGTTCATAACCTGCAAATTGAGCTGAGCCAGACTCATCCAACTGCAGTTCTTCGAAGAAGACTTTTTCATAGTCTGCAACTGACAATGCTGTACGTTGTTTGAGTTTGCTCAAGCGATCCTTATCAAGGTAATTCTCATAGCCTTCGACCAATTCACCACTGAAGAACTCTGAAACCGCTCCACTTCCGTAACTGTAGAGGGCAATTTTATCTCCAGCCTTCAAAGTCTCTGCATTTTCCAAAAGAGAGAGGAGGCCGAGGAAGAGAGAACCTGTGTAGATATTCCCAATCATCTGACTGTAGAGAATAGACTTGTCAAAGTTCTCTTGCAAACTATCCTGTTTTTCTTTAGACAAAGTTTTGTCCATCATCTTGCGCAATCCTTTTAGGGCCAACTTAGGATAAGGCAAGTGGAAGCAGATAGCCGCAAAGTCGGCCATAGTCCAATCATAGCGTTTCTTGTATTCATCCCAAGTCGTTGTCAGGCAATCCAGATACTGTTGGGTCGAGTACATGCCATTTACATAGGGAGTGCTTGAATAGTTCGGACGCCAGAAATCCATGATGTCGCGCGTTTGGGCAACGTTATCATTGTTAAAGGCCATGATGCGCGGATTTTGGGTGATCAACATCGCTACACTTCCAGCACCCTGAGTTGGTTCACCTGGAGTTCCCACACCATACTTGGCAATATCACTGGCGATGACCAAAACCTTGGACTCTGGAGAATTTTCCACATGCAACTTGGCATAATGAAGAGCAGCTGTTGCTCCATAGCAGGCTTCTTTGATTTCAAAACTACGGGCAAAAGGCTGAATGCCTAATAGGCCATGAACAAAGACCGCTGCCGCCTTACTCTGGTCAATCCCTGACTCGGTCGCCACGATGACCATATCGATTTCTTCTTTTTCTTTGTCTGTTAAAATAGAGTTGCTTGCACTAGCTGCCAAGGTAACAATGTCCTCAGTCAGTGGCGCAATACTAATTTCATTTAACAAGAGTCCCTTGCTAAATTTTTCGGGGTCAACTCCCCTGGCTTCTGCTAAGTCTTGTAATTTCAAGACATATTGACTGGTCGCAAAACCAATCTTATCAATACCGATTGTCATATTTACCTCTGTTTTTTCATTCATTGTAAAAAATCGTTTCATTCTATTTTATCACAAATAGGGACAAAAGAGAGAAAAAAGACTTGATTCAACAAATCAAGTCTTTGCTTTTACTGCATTAGGAAGAGATTCCTCGTTGTTTTCGGATATAGTAATAAAGCTTTAGAATTACCGTTCCACTTGCCATTCCAATAGAAATAACGAGGGCTAACATAACCACCAAAGTCGCGCTGGCAATAGCATGGCTGTAATCTCCTGTCACAAAGAAAGCTGTCGTTCGATAGGATAAATAACCCGGCACCAAGGGGGCAAGAATGGCCAAGACAAAAACTACCGCTGGTGTCTTATAGACAATACTTAAAATCTGGCTGATGCAAGAGCCAATTACTGCTGCGATAAAGGTCGCGACAATAACATTGGTTGGTTCTTTGAGGACGAGATAGAGGAGCCAAACGCCCATTCCCAAAATACCACCAGGTAGGAGCATGGAGCGTTGAACATTCAGTACGATTAGAAAGGTGATAATGGCGAGTAAACTCGCCACTGCTTGGAGCAAAATACTTGTTAGAGTCATCTTATGTCATCAAAACCAGGGCGACAGAGGTGCCAGCCCCTAAAGCGAGGGTAATGAGCAAAGATTCAAACATCTTGCTCATACCAGAGTTAATATGGTTAGTCATGATATCCCGTACTGCATTTGTCAGAGCAATCCCTGGAACAAAGGGCATGACCGCTCCTGCTATAATCAGGTCTGCCGTCGAAGGAAATCCTGTATAGCGGGCCCAGAACTGGGCGATCAATCCGAAAACAAAGGCACCCGCAAAAGCTGTTACAAAAGGAATTCGGATAAACTTCTCGACGTAGAGAGAGAAGGCAAAACCAAACAAGGTTGCAACGCCTGCTCCAAAAGCATCATAGACATTTCCCCCAAACATAATCGAGAAGAAAGGGGCGCTGAGCGTTGCTGCTACAGTCACTTGGAGCTTGCTATAAGGAAGAGCTTGATTTCTGATTTCCTTCAGCTTTTTAAAAGCTGTAGAAAGATCAATCTGGCCACCCACAAGTTCTCGTGATACTTGGTTGACATCACAGACTTTTTCGATGTTATAGGAGGATGACGTCACCCGTTTCATCCGAGAAATATTGGTGTTTTCAATCGAAAAGAAAATAGCCGCGGGCATGGCAAGAACATTGCAATCCACTATTCCCTGTGAATGGGCAATGCGAATCATGGTGTCCTCAACCCGATGAATCTCCGAACCACTTTTCAAGAGAATAGTTCCAGCTAGCATAATCACATCAATGACAGCATTTAACTCTTTTGATTCGTCCATTTTCTACTCCTATTTTCTACTCCCTCTATTCTATCACAAAAGTTCATGAAAAAAAATCTTTGTCATGAAATCATGACAAAGATTGGGTTAATTTCGTTCATTGCTTGACGTTCTACTGCCATCTGAAGAATCCGTTGTAGGGTTGCTACCTTGATTGTTACTCTGAGAAGGCGTCGTGTCTGTTCCTGGATTTCTGTATTGAGACGAACTTGATGAAGAAGGAAGTGGTTTTGGTTTATAAATAGAAATCTTAACACGTGTTTTATTGAGATCTACCTTTTCTCCAGGTTTAGGGTCCTGACTAACAACTGTTCCTGCAGTAGTTCCTTCAGGAGCAGTCGATACTTCCACAACTTCGATATTAGCTTCTTTTACACCAACAATTTGAATCAAATTGTTCTTAGTGAATTCAAGACTTGAACCAATGTAACTTGGCATCGAAACGCTGGTTACCTTCTTAGCAACTGTCAATACAATACTTGTTGCCTTTGTTAGGTCGTAAGTGCTTCCTGCAGCTGGAGTTTGTCTGATGACTGTTCCTGGATCGCTCTCACTTGTTTCTTCTTCCTCGATCTTGATAAGATTTTCTGGAACCTTTTTCTCTTTGAGCTCTGCGACAACATCCGAGGACTTACGTCCTACATAGTTACTTAGTTGGAAGGATTGCTTACCTGAAGACACGATTAGATTTACTTTGCTTCCTTCTTTTCGACCGCTTCCAGCTTCTGGGTCTGTTCGAATGACGCGACCTTCAGCCACCGTCTCACTTGCCTCTGATTTTTCCTCGCCTGCTTCAAAATTGGCCTTTTTAAGGGTTTCTTTGGCCTCTGCTACTGTCTGCCCCGATACATCTGGAATGGCAATAGTCGCTGGAGTTCGGGAGAAGATCCAAATCAAAGAGGCTGCAACTAGCAAGGCACTGGCCAGTAAAATCATGTAGCGAGCTTTAAACTTCCGTTTTTTCGCTGGTTTTGGTACTGGTGCTTCATCTACCACCTGCTGAGTCTGCTGTTTTGATTGAGGTCGCTCTAATTGTGGCTTAGCCTTCGGAATAGAGGTCAGAGTGCTTTGTGGAACTTTAGGCAAGGTCTTGGTATCAACCTTGCTTGCCTCATCAAAGACTAGCTTTGGTTCTCTCCTACGATTGTGAGATAAACAACTCGACAAGTCCACATACATTTCTGATACAGACTGATAGCGATCTGTTAATTTCTTGGCCGTTGCCTTGATAACAACATTTTCCAAAGCTTGTGGTACTGCTGGATTCTCAGCAATAACAGATGGAAGTGGTTTTTGGAAATGCTGGAGGGCAATAGTCACTGCACTATCCCCATCATAAGGGATATGTCCAGTCAACATTTCATAGAAAATAATCCCCATAGCATAGATGTCACTCTGCACAGTTGCCTTGGAACCACGAGCCTGCTCAGGTGAGAGATAGTGGACTGAACCGAGCATGGAGTTAGTCTGTGTCAGACTGGTCTCTGCAAAAGCCACGGCAATCCCAAAGTCTGTAACTTTGGCAGTTCCATCTGGTGTCAATAGGATATTTTGAGGTTTCAAATCTCGGTGGATAATCCCTCTCGTATGCGCCAGACGCATCGCCAAGAGAATCTGTCCCATAATACGGACGGCTTCTTCGTTTGAGAGAGGAGAGTGTTCTTTGATATAACGTTTGAGGTCAAGCCCTGCCACATACTCCATAGCTAGATACTGCTGACCGTCTTCCTCACCGATATCTGTTATTCGAACGATATGGGGATGATCCAGATCCGCCATGGCTCTCGCTTCACGTTGAAAACGTGCCACAGCAATCGGATCTGTCTGATAGTTAGTCCTCAGGACCTTAACCGCCACTTCTTCCCCGTCTAGGATCAAATCCTTGGCCAAGTAAACATCCGCCATGCCTCCTCGACCAATCTGTTTGATAATCCGATATCGTCCGGCAAAAATCTTGCCGATCTGGATCATTCTACTTCCTCCTCATTCATGTGAACAAGGGCAACCGTGATATTATCTAAGCCCCCAGCATTGTTTGCAAAACGAATGAGAGTTGCCGCCTTGTCTGCCAAGGAAATATCACTTGTTACGATATCGTAGATATCGCTTCCTGAAATCATATTGGTCAAGCCGTCACTATTGAGCAGGAGGTAGTCTCCTGGCTCTAGGCTGACCATGCCAAAATCTGGTTGAATTTCGTCTTTTTGCCCGATTGATTGGGTAATAATATTTTTCTGAGGATGACTTTCCGCCTCCTCTGGGGTTAGTTGACCAGCCTTTAGCAGAGCATTGACCAAAGAATGGTCACTCGTCAACTGGCGATAATCCTCACCACGGATCAAACCGATACGAGAATCACCAATATGGGCATAGATAGCTTGATTGCCTATAATAGCGACAGCTTCTAGCGTCGTTCCCATCCCCCTATAGGCTTCGTCTTGCCCCATCTGATGAATTTTTTGATTTTCAATTTCTAGGTAGTGGGCAAACCACTCACGAACTTCATTAACAGTGTCAATTTGGGTATCTACCCAAGCCACGCCTAGGTCTGTTACCGCCATTTCACTAGCGATATTGCCTGCACGATGTCCTCCCATCCCGTCAGCCAAGATGATCATAGTGCGTCCTGCCCGATTGACAAAGTGATTGACATAGTCCTGGTTATTTGTTCGTTTCTGACCAACATCTGTTAATAATGCTATTTCCATTGTGTCAGTTCCTTCCTAATCAGATATCTTGCGAAATTGGCTGATAAAGAATCCATCACTTCCGTACAATTCAGGAGTGATCAAGATACAGCCGTCCTTCAAAATATCCTTGCATTCATGTTCTAGTTTAACCTGCTCGAACTCAGGATGACTTTCTAAAAATGCCTCAACGACTTGAAAGTTCTCCTCAGAGACGATAGTGCAGGTGCTATACGTTATTATACCACCTTTTCGTAGCGTTTGACAAACACTACCTAATATTTCCAACTGAATTTCCTGTAAGGATGCGAAATCCGCCGTTTCTTTATTGTATTTGATATCTGGTTTGCGACGCAAAAGACCAATTCCAGAACAAGGAGCATCTACTAAAATCTTATCAAACGAATCCTTCCCAAAAAACTCATGTACTTTTCTGGCATCCAATTTTTGCGTTTGAACCCGATCTGCCACACCCAGACGCTGGGCGTTTTCTTGGATCAAGTCCAACTTGTGATCATAAAGATCCAAAGCCGTAACCTTTCCAGATGTGAGGTAAGAAGCCATATGGGCTGTTTTCCCACCCGGAGCGGCACAGGCATCCAGTACCTGCTCATCACCTTGTAGACGAAGGGTCGGAGCAACCAATTGACTGGACTCGTCTTGTATGGTAATGGCCCCTTCTGCGAACAAATCATGTCCTGCAAAGTGACCTTGCTCCTTGACCAGACCAGTGGTTGCCAAGAGAGAATCACTCGCCTCTAACACGGCTTTGATTTCCTCCTTTCGGCTCAAGTTGGTCACCCGGATGCTGGCTTTGTTGCGCACCAAGAGACTTTTAAAGATGGCTTGGGCTCGCTCTTCCCCGTACTCTTCCTTAAGTTTAGACACGAGCCAAACAGGGAGAGAATAAGCAATGGAATCACGCTTGTTTTTGCGTTTGATACTGTCAACATCTGGCCAGCCTTCTCTCAAAATACGACGAAGGACGGCGTTGACCAGTTTTTCACTGCCTTTTTTACGGGCTTTGGCTAGTTCCACCGCTTCATTGACCACTGCGTGATTGGGAACCTTATCCAGATACCGAAGTTGGTAGGCGCTCAGAAGAAGCAGGATATAGAGCCAGCTATCTAGCTTATCCCGGTCTTCGATAAAGTGGGACAGGTACCATTCCAGAGTGAGTTTGCGAGCTACCGTTCCGTAGACAATCTCTGTCACCAAGCCCTTGTCTGCTACTGAGAGTTGACTGCCTTTAAGGTGTTTGTTTAAGGCAATATTGGAGTATGCTTGGTTGATAAAAACATCCTCTAGCACTGCTAAGGCTAGACTTCTAGCCGTTTCTACTTTAGTCACCAAATCGTTCTCCTACAGTCAATGTCCGTCCCACTCCGTTGAGGAAGGAAGCAATGTCCATCTTAGGCTTTCCAGCTGGCTGCACTTGCTTAAGAGACAGAGCACCTTCTGCCGTTGCGACAATCAATTCCTTCTTGCCAATAGAGAGGATCTCGCCTGGAACTCCCTGACCTTCTACTGGCAGGGCTTCATAAATCTTAAAGCGGTCTCCCTTGAGAAAAGTGTGGGCAACAGGCCATGGATTCATACCACGTATTTGGTTGAAGAGTTGACGGTTAGTCTTATTCCAGTCCAACTTTTCTTCCTCTGGTTTGATATTTGGCGAGAAAGTGACTTGACTAGGATCTTGTGGTTCAGGTTGGATTTCTCCTGCTAGGTAGCCAGGTAGCGTATCCAAAAGCAAGTCCCGACCAACAATCGCTAATTTTTCAAACAAGGTGCCGACATTGTCCTCATCTGTGATAGGAATGCTACGACGAGAAATCATATCTCCTGCATCCATTTCCTTAACCATCTCCATAATGGTCACGCCAGCTTCCTCATCCCCTTGAATCAAGGCATAATGAATGGGTGCACCACCACGGTGTTTTGGAAGAAGGGAAGCGTGAACGTTGACCGCAAAGTTCATGCTATCAAGAAGTTTACTTGGGAGGAACTGCCCAAAAGCAGCGGTCACAATCCCATCCGCCCCTAGCTTCATAATAGCTTCCATCTCTGGGCTTCCAGATAATTTTTCAGGTTGGTAGATGGGAAGGCCTGCTTCTTTGGCAGCCTGCTTGACTGGGGTTTCTTGGATGACTTTTTTACGTCCGACAGCGCGGTCTGGCTGGGTCACAACAGCTAAAATCTCGTAACGATCATCTGATAACAACCCCTTCAAAACTGTCGCTGAAAAATCGGGAGTTCCCATAAAGATTAGTTTTGTCATTTCTTCTCCTTCTTATAAAAATTGCTGCGGCTCATGGTCAATGCTGAGACGAAGCTCGCTATTTTCCCGTTCTTGAGTCAAGGCCAAAACTCGATTGAGAGTTGGTCCCAGCTCATCTTCTAAACGGTATTTAATTAAAATCTGGTAATGATAAAGGTTGTGGGTACGGGCGATGGGTTTTGGCGTTGGTCCAAGGATTTTACTAGTTTCCGATAAACCTGAGCGCAAAATTCCCATGACTTCATAAGCACGTTTGACAACCTCTTCTTCTTTCTTGTGAGAGAGGGTAATCCCAATAGTGAAATAATAAGGCGGGTAGCCAAGTTGGCGTCTGATGTCCATTTCATAAACATAAAAACCTTCATAGTCCTGATCTTTGGCAAAACGAATGGCATAATGCTCAGGATTGTAAGACTGGATCAGGACCTGCCCAGCCTTTTCTGCACGACCTGCACGGCCTGCCACCTGAGTTAAGAGCTGGAAGGTTCTCTCAGAAGAACGGAAATCAGGCAGATTCAAGGCCGTATCCGCATTGAGAACTCCGACTAGGGTCACATTTGGAAAATCTAAGCCCTTGGCAATCATCTGAGTTCCCAACAAGATATCTGCTTCCCTTCGTCCAAACTGGTCAAGAAGAGCTTGGTGACTACCTTTCTTACGGGTCGTATCCACATCCATCCGCAAAATGCGGGCCTGAGGAAAGAGCTCTGCTAGCTCATCGTAGGCTTTCTGAGTCCCCGTCCCGTAGTAACGAATACTGCGACTCTGACAGTTGGGACAGACATGAGGAATCCCCTTCGAAAAGCCACAGTAATGGCAGTTCAGGGTCTTGGTATCCATGTGGAGAGTCAGAGAAATATCACAGTTGGGACAGCTATCTACCGTTCCACACTCCCGACACATAACAAAGCTAGAATAACCCCGACGATTGAGCATAAGGACTACCTGTTCTTTTTTATCCAAACGGTCTTTGATGGCCTCTAGCAAAGGAGGCGTAAAGTTTGACGTCTCATTCTGCCCGATATAGGCCCGAAAGTCAATCACTTGAACTTCAGGAATAGTGGCTAAAGGATTAGCTCGTTGGGTCAGACGTAAGTGTTGATAGACGCCTTTTCCAGCACGCGCACGGCTTTCTAAGCTCGGTGTCGCCGAACCAAGGATCAAAGCTGCTTGATTGTACCGAGCCCGTAAGATGGCGACCTCTCTGGCATGATAACGGGGATTGCTGTCTTGTTTGTAGCTAGCTTCATGCTCTTCGTCGATAATCATGACACCTAGATTTTTCAAAGGAGCAAAGATAGCTGATCGAGCACCAACCACTACTTGGGCATCTCCACGTTCAACCTTGCGCCATTCGTCGTACTTTTCACCATTAGACAAACCTGAGTGAAGGATGGCTACTTTCTCACCAAATCGAGCAATAAAACGCTCCGTCATTTGTGGCGTCAGAGAAATCTCAGGTACCAGTAGAATGGCTGTCTTACCCTTATCCAAGGCTCCTTGGATAATTTGCAAGTAAACCTCTGTCTTCCCACTCCCTGTAATTCCTTGAAGGAGGAATGGAGGCTGTTGACTGCCAATAGCACTGACAACGGCATCACGCGCCTGTCTTTGTTCTGGATTCAATTCCAAAGGTTGGCTGACTTCAATGCCTTCAAAATAAGCAGCTGAACGTTGCACTTCCTTTTGGACTATGGACACAGCACCTTGTTCCACAAAGAAGTTGACTTGCTCCCGTGAATAGGATTCTAACAAGCTAGCCAGAGGAGCACTCTCAGGATGAGACAGCAAATAGTCTCTCAGCTCTGCCTTTTTCTTGGCACGCGCAGAAATCTCAATCTGCTCTAGTCGAGTAGCATCAACCTCATACCAAGACTGGGTCTTGACCTTCTTTTGATCGATTGCTTGGTATTCTAAACGGAGTAGACCTTTTCTCGTCAAGCGCATCATTTCTGCCTGTTTGGCAAGGTCTAGAGAAGAAAAGGCTAGCGAATCTTCTGAACCAAACAAACGCTCTCGGTCTGCCTGGCTTAGACCTTCCAGAGGGTAGAGAATCTTATCATAACTGGAGTTTAAAAATCCCGGCAACATGGCTTTTAGAATGGAGATTTTGTAAGAAAAGACGGACTTGCGTAGCTCCTCAGCCAACCAGAGTTGCTCTTGAGTGAGAACAGGGGAAAAGTCCAGCACCTCTGCAATCTCTTTCAAGTCCTGGTCAGCCACCTCTTCATCCGACTGGGACTCCAAACCAAGAACAATCCCTTGTATCAAGCGATTGCCCTTACCGAAGGGGACATGGACCCGCATACCAAGTTCCAGCATCTCTACAAATTCTTCAGGGACCTTGTAACTGTAAGGCTGGTCCGTCTGCATCAGGGGAACATCCACGATAATCTTTGCAATAGCCATCTTCTCACCTCCTTCTTGTCAGTATATTCTTGCAATAGAAAAAATAAGATTGAGTCCCCCCAACCTTAAATTTTTTCACCATCTTCTTTTTCTTTAGCAATTTGCTCTTTGATTTTCTTTTTCTTTGCGACGTTTTTCTTCTTCGATACGGAGACGAACCGCTTCACGTTTTCCTTCTGGATCTGGGTGAATGGTTACATTTCCAGACTCGATTTCTTCTAAAGCACGAAGAGTTGATTTTTCAGACTTAAACTCTTGAGTAGCTGGCGCACCTGCTTCTAGTTCGTGGGCACGTTTTGCTTCTAAGATTACGAGTGAATATTTTGATGGTACCTTGTCCAGCAAGGTATCAATAGAGGGTTTTAACATCATTTGCTTGTACCTGTTTCCTATAATTTATCGAGTAGTTGGAGATTTTGGCAACATCTCCTGATAGTGACCAATGACACGGTCCACACGGAAGTGTTCTGCTTCGATCACACGCTTGACACGTTCAGCAGCGAGGGGCACCTGATCGTTGACAATGGCATAATCATACTCACGCATGAGAGCAATTTCTTCCTTGGCTTTTTCGATTCGTTGGGCAATCACTTCTGCACTATCTGTTCCACGACCTACCAAACGATCTTGCAATTCATCCAAATCTGGTGGCGTTAGAAAGATAAAGACAGCATCAGGAACCTTTTTCTTAACCTGAAGAGCTCCTTGGACTTCAATCTCAAGAAAGACATCGATTCCCTTGTCCAGAGTTTCATTGACATAGGTTAGAGGAGTTCCATAATAGTTACCGACATATTCTGCATATTCCAACATCTGACCTTGACGAATTAGCTCTTCAAACTCTTCACGAGTACGGAAGAAATAGTCCACTCCGTCCACTTCACCAGGACGTTGCGCACGCGTCGTCATCGATACAGAGTATTGAAATTGATTTTCAGAACTCTCAAAAATTTCTCTTCTAACCGTTCCTTTCCCAACCCCAGAAGGGCCTGAAAAAACGATTAGTAAGCCTCGGTCTGCCATTATGTCTCCTTTAGTTAGTCTGTGAAATAAAGTAAAATTTCTCTCGGTTACTGATGATAGCGTCAGTTATCCTTCTACAGTCTTTCTATCTAGTGTAACAAAAAAGCAGTAATTTTTCAACTGCTCTTTCTTATTTATTTAGCATAATCTACTGCACGAAGTTCTCGGATCACGGTTACCTTGATATTTCCTGGGTAATCGAGATTATTTTCAATTTTCTCACGAACTTTGTGAGCTAAGATTGTGACTTTGTCGTCTTTGATTTGTCCTGGATTAACCATGATACGGATTTCACGTCCTGCTTGAAGGGCAAAGCTATTTTGCACCCCTTCAAAGCCATTGGCGATTTCTTCCAAGTCATGGAGACGCTTGATATAGCTTTCAAGAGATTCACTACGAGCACCTGGACGCGCTGCACTCAAGGCATCTGCTGCAGCAAC
>CAJPRB010000044.1:0-11671 GCA_905372925.1 uncultured Streptococcus sp. | reverse complement strand
CTATGAAGCCAATCAGGTCGGATGCAACATGTCCTTCTCCCCTATTGTAGATATTGATTTAAATTTTAAAAATCCTATTACTTTTACCATTTTTTATATTTCCAGTCTATATATCCGTTAATGGTGTTGCAGTATCGGGAGAGGTATCGTAAACCTTAAAGTCTACTCCTACACCCAAATCAGCTTGTGCTAACTGATTGACCATGGTCATATGAGCCAGCTCCTTGATATTGTTCTCTTTAGACAAGTGTCCAAGGTAGATTTTCTTGGTTCGATTTCCCATTGCACGAATCATGGCCTCAGCACCGTCTTCGTTAGAGAGGTGACCAAGATCAGATAAGATTCGCTGTTTGAGTCGCCAAGCATAAGAACCTGCTCGCAAGATTTCCACATCATGGTTGGACTCAATGAGATAACCGTCAGCATTCTCGACAATTCCTGCCATACGGTCACTGACATAACCTGTATCGGTCAGCATGACAAAGCTCTTGTCGTCTTTCATAAAGCGATAAAACTGGGGTGCGACTGCATCATGGCTGACACCAAAACTCTCAATATCAATATCGCCAAAAGTTTTGGTTTTACCCATTTCAAAAATGTGCTTCTGCGATGAATCCACCTTGCCAAGGTACTTGCTATTTTCCATAGCCTGCCAAGTTTTCTCATTAGCGTAAAGGTCCATACCATACTTTCGAGCCAATACACCGACTCCATGGATATGGTCAGAATGCTCATGCGTAATCAAAATCGCATCCAAATCTTCAGGTTTGCGATTGATTTCAGCTAGCAGGCTGGTAATTTTCTTACCAGACAAGCCTGCATCCACTAAGATTTTCTTTTTTGGGGTTTCCAGATAAAAGGAATTTCCACTGGAACCTGATGCTAAAATACTGTATTTAAAGCCTATTTCACTCATTCTAGTCTTCTATTTCGTCCTCCCATATTTCTTCTTTTACGGCATCCTTATCATAAGGGAGCACGATGGTAAAGGTTGACCCCTTACCGTATTCACTTTTGGCCCAAATAAAGCCATTGTGTTGTTTGATGATTTCCTTGGCGATGGCTAGACCTAGACCAGTTCCACCTTGAGCACGACTTCTTGCACGATCCACACGGTAAAAGCGGTCAAAAATCTTCGGCAAATCTTGTTTTGGAATACCTAGACCTTGGTCTTTGATAGATAAAATCATCTGGTCTTCAGTGGTTTTCATGCTGACAGTAATTTTCCCACCATCTGGTGAGTACTTGATGGCATTGTTAAGAATATTATCAATCACCTGGGTCATCTTATCAGTATCAATCTCGATCCAAACTGAATTGATTGGGTAATCTCTAACCAGCTCATATTTTTTCTCTTCATCCTGGCTCCTCATCTTATCAAAGCGATTGAGGATAAAGGTGATGAAGGCTGTAAAATTAATCAATTCCACATCCAACCGAGTGGTCGCATTATCAATACGAGAGAGATGCAAAAGATCTGTCACCATCCGCATCATACGGTTGGTTTCATCGAGCGAAACCTTGATAAAATCAGGAGCAACAGGATCATACAAGGCTCCCTCGTCTAAGGCTTCAAGATAGGACTTAACACTAGTCAAAGGTGTCCGCAACTCATGGCTAACATTGGACACGAAGAGTCTCCGTTCACGCTCTTCCTTCTCCTGTTCAGTCGTATCGTGCAAAACGGCAACCAAACCAGAAATGAATCCAGACTCACGACGAATGAGTGCAAAACGCACACGAAGACTAAGATATTCTCCATTAGCATTTTGGGAATCAATCATCAATTCAGGAATCTGTGTAATGAGGTCACGCAGTTCATATCCATCCTCTATCTTAAGCAATTCTAGGATGCTTTTGTTCATTGCTTCTTCTTTTACGATACCCAGCTGTTTCTTAGCCATATCGTTAATCATGGTAATCTGACCACGGCGATTGGTTGCAAGAACTCCATCTGTCATATAAGAAAGAATACTGTTAAGCCTTTTTGTTTCTTGCTCCAGATTTTCCTGTGTTAAACGAATAACCTCAGACAAATCATTGAGGTTATTGGTGATGTTAGTGATTTCAGAGCTTCCTTGCATATCCAAAACTCGAGAATAATCCCCTGCAATCAAATCCTTGACCTTTTGATTAATCTGCTTTAGCCGAATATTATCACGGCGATTTTCCAGTAACAACAAGGTTACCACCAAGATAAAGCCAAGTAAAATCAGGATAAAGATAAAATCACTGGTCAGAACGCTTTGTTTAATTGCTTCAATCATTATTTCTCATATAGTAACCCACACCACGACGGGTTAGGATGTATTCTGGACGGCTTGGAGTGTCTTCGATTTTTTCACGCAAACGTCGGATGGTCACGTCCACTGTACGAACATCACCAAAATAATCATAGCCCCAAACAGTCTCAAGCAAGTGTTCACGAGTAATGACTTGACCAATGTGAGAGGCCAAGTGGTACAAGAGCTCAAACTCACGATGAGTCAAATCCAGTTCCTCACCGTATTTCTTAGCCACATAAGCATCTGGCAGAATTTCCAAATCGCCAATCTGTAGGGGTTGGGATTTCTTTTCATCAGACTCTTGACTATCAGCTGAAGCGAGGTCTGTACGGCGGAGTAAAGCCTTTACACGCGCTTGCAACTCACGATTTGAGAAGGGTTTGGTCACATAATCATCTGCCCCAAGTTCTAAACCGATAACCTTGTCAAACTCACTATCCTTGGCTGAGAGCATAATGATTGGAACACTGCTAGTCTTACGAATGGTCTTAGCAACTTCTAAACCATCGATTTCAGGTAGCATCAAGTCTAGAATAATAATATCTGGTTGCTCCGCCTCAAATAGCTCGATAGCTTCTCTACCGTTAAAGGCTGTTACAACCTCATAGCCTTCCTTGGCCATATTGAACTTAATAATATCTGAGATTGGTTTCTCATCATCTACAACTAATATTTTTTTCATATGTTCACCTTTTCTCTATCTATTATAACAAAAAAATGTAAAGAAGGCACAAATGGCTAATTCCAGCCCTCATCTTCAAGAAGTGTTTTATAGGCTTGCCAAATCTTTTGTTGAGGTTTAGCAAATGGATAATCAGAAAACTCCTGAGGAGAAACCCAGCGAATTTCTCTGTCATCAAACTGTTTCGAATCTGTCACCTGACCCGCTAGGATTTGAATATGCCATTTTCGATGGCTAAAGACATGCTTGACTTGATCAAATACTTGATGGGACCAATCAACTTCTAAATCATAATCTTGCTCAAAACTTTCTTGAGGTGTTGGACCGAAAGTAACGCTTTTTTCAGCGACCTGAGCAAACAGATTCAGCTGTTCCTCTTCCTGTGAAAACTCCTCTACTTCTATCAAGGGGAAATGCCAAAAACCAGCTAGCAGTTTCTCACTTTCGTTTTTCTCAAGTAGATATTGACCTTGAGCATTGCGCGCAACCAAAGCCTTGAGATAGATTGGGAGAGGCTTTTTCTTGGGTTCTTTAATTGGATAAGAATCCATAGTTCCATTCTGATACGCTGCGCTAAAGTCCTTAACAGGGCTTTCTTCTGGTCGAGGATTAACTGGAGCCTCTATATCAGAACCCAAGTCCATCAAGGCTTGATTAAAGTCTCCTGGTCGTTCTGGATCAATCAAGATTTCCATCATAGCTTGGAAAATCTTCCGATTACTGGGAACTCCGATATCATGATTTACTTCAAACAAACGCGCCAAAACTCGCATGACATTGCCATCAACTGCTGGCTCGGGTAAATTAAAAGCGATACTGGAAATAGCTCCCGCAGTATAGGGACCAATCCCTTTCAAACTAGAAATTCCTTCATAGGTGTTTGGAAATTCTCCTCCAAAGTCAGCCATAATCTGCTGGGCTGCAGTCTGCATATTGCGAACTCGGGAGTAATAGCCCAATCCCTCCCAAGCCTTCAACAAACGCTCTTCAGGCGCATTCGCCAAACTTTCTACAGTTGGAAACCAGTCCAAGAATCGTTCGTAGTAGGGAATGACTGTATCCACTCTGGTCTGCTGAAGCATGATTTCAGAAACCCAGATATGATAAGGATTTTTACTTCTCCGCCAAGGTAGATCTCGCTTGTTTTCATCATACCAGTCAAGGAGTTTCTCACGAAAAGAAATGATTTTCTCCTCTGGCCACATCTCAACGCCGTATTCTTTCAAATCTAACATACATCTAGTATAACATAGAAGCTCCTAACTGTCCTTTTCTCAGTACTAAAAAGCCCCTTCCTTTAGTAGAAGAGACTCCATTTCTTATTGATTGATTGCTTGAGCTGCTGTGATGAGCGTCAATTTGTAAACATCATCTGGGTTACATCCACGTGATAGATCGTTGACTGGTTTATTCAATCCTTGTAGAACGGGACCGATAGCTGCGAAACCACCTAGACGTTCAGCTATTTTGTAGCCGATATTTCCTGCTTCGATACCTGGGAAGATGAAGACATTTGCTTGACCTGCTACATTGCTACCTGGAGCTTTTAGGGCTGCTGTTTCTGGAACGAAAGCTGCGTCGAATTGCAATTCCCCATCAATCTCAAGGTCTGGACGTAGATCGTGTGCCAGTTTAGTTGCTTCAACCACCTTATCAACACTATCACCAAAACCAGAACCTTTTGTAGAATAGCTTAGCATAGCGATTTTGGGTTGAATCCCAAACATTTTGGCAGTAATTGCTGAGTTAATAGCAATTTCAGCCAGAGCTTCTGCATCAGGATTAATATTAAGGGCACAGTCACCAAACAAGTAACGTTCTGTACCACGTACCATAAGAAAGGCACCTGATGTCCGTGTAACATTTGGTCGTGTTTTAATGATTTGAAGAGCTGGACGAACAGTTGCGGCAGTTGAATGAGTGGCACCCGACACCATTCCATCTACCAAGCCCATATAGACAAGCATAACACCAAAGTAGTTGACATCTTCTAGTAAGACCTGACGTGCTTCTTCTTCCGACATTTTTCCTTTACGACGTTCTACGAGTGCAACCACCATGTCTTCAAATTGAGGATAATGATGTGGATCAATCACTTCATAACCATCCATGATCCCTTCGATTTCAAGATAAATTTTAATTTTTGCAGGATTTCCGAGCAAAACAGGAACAACTTCTGTTTCTTTTACCAAGCGTTTCGTTGCTTGAAGGATACGTGGTTCTTCCCCTTCAGGTAGAACAATACGAGCATTTTTGCCAACTAAACTGGCTTTGAGACTTTCAAAAACTTCCATGAGTTTCTCCTTTAAGAAAATAAATTATACTCCAAATAGATTTTAAAGAGTATTAGTTGATAACTGAGTAATAAGATTGCTAAAATCATCTGGCCAGGGGCTTTCTAGTTGCAAATCTTGCTCTAGAAAAGGATGATAAAAGGATAGGTAATGACAATGCAGGGCCTGTCGTTGAATGCCATCGTCTAGGCTGCCTCCATAGAGATCATCTCCCAGCAAGGGGAAGCCGATATGAGAAAAATGCACTCGGATCTGATGGGTTCGCCCGGTATGCAGACGAATATCGACTAGGTGAATATTTCCATAAGACGCTACAACTTTGTAAGATGTATGGGCGTATTTCCCACCTTTAGCTACTCTTCTAGTGATAATGGAGTCTTCATCACGCGCAATCGGGGCAATAATTTCTCCTTCTGGCTCCAAGTGTTCATTACCTTTAACCAAAGCAAAGTAGCGTTTCTCGATAGACTTTCGTTGCAGTTGCTTGTCTAAACGTGCATGAGCGTAGCCGTGCTTGGCAAAGAGCATCAAACCAGAAGTATCTCTATCAAGCCTAGTCACGATGTGAACTTGCTGGTTTTCATAGTTTTGATTGACATAGTAGCCCTTTATAAAATTAGCAATGGTATTGGAATGATTGACACTGGGGATGGAAGCTACTCCATAAGGCTTATTCAAAACCAGAAAATGGTCATCCTCATACAGGATATCTAGTGGACGATCGATTTCTTCAAGGCTTTCAAAGCCCTCCTCTGCTGGAATATCGATGGTCACCCTGTCTCCAACATCTAAGAGATAAGTCGCATTTTGAGGTTGATCATTGACCAGGATAGCCCCACCTCGAAACTTTATCTTAGCCAAAAGTCCTTTAGAAACCTCGTGTTTCTTAAGAAAGGTTTTGACTTTGACATGTTCATCTGCGATAAATTCGAACCTCATTCGTCCACCTCGCCGATGAAGGCATCTTTGACGCGATTCCAGAAACTAGTGTGACTTGGCGTCGCTACGAAGTGAATCTTGTGATGGTCGATTTGATACTCAATCCGTTCGATGTTACGGAAAGAATAGACGCTATTATCGACTGATATCGTGTGATAATCATTGCGTGTTGGTAAGAGTTCAATCTTATCTTTTTTGGGAATAATGATTGATGATCCCAACGTTCGATAGACTCGGTTGTTAAGACTCGCTATTTCAGTCAACTGCAAGGCCTCAATAGTAGGATGCAAGACAGCACCACCCAAGGACTTGTTATAGGCAGTGCTTCCAGTTGGCGTTGAAACAGTTACTCCATCTCCTCGAAATCGCTCAAACGGAACATGGTTAATGATGATATCCGCAACCATGGTCCGATCCGATCGACGGATGCTCGCTTCATTTAAAGCACGGAAGATTTTCACTTCTCCATTTTCAAGCGTTACCCTGACATTCAAAACAGGATAGGAAACTTTGGCTCCAGTGTCCAGTTGGAGATTGGTAATCAACTGGTCCAACTCAAAATCGCGATAATCTGTATAAAATCCCAAGTGCCCTGTATGGACACCTACAAAACGAACCTTGTCTAACTGATTCTCATACTTGTGAAAAGCAGACAAAAGCATCCCATCCCCACCAATTGATATGACGATGTCAGGATTGGTGTCGTTGAGTATAAAATGATGTTTTTTCAACTGGTCTTTCAGCTCATACAAAACCTTTTGACTCTGGGGTTTTCTATTTGCAATCAGATCAATTCGTTTACCTGTATTCTTCATCTGTATCGTCACTATTTCCTACACCGTCGTTTAGTTTTCTACTTAAAGGATCAAAGAGAGCCTGTGCTTCCTGAATATCATCACGGATTTTCCCCATTTCTTCGTCCAATTGATGGGAAATTCTAGCTGTAATCTCCAAGCGTTTCTTGATCTCCTCTGGGAAATCCCCCTGATACTTATAATTGAGCGAATGCTCAATCGTAGCCCAAAAATTCATGGCTAAAGTCCGGATTTGAATCTCCGCCAAAATCGTCTTAGCCCCATTGATCGTATCAACCGTGTATTCGACAACCACGTGATAAGAACGATAACCCGAAGCCTTCCGATGCGTGATGTAGTCACGTTCCTGTACTACTCTCATATCATGGCGTTTGCGTAAAATCGCAACAACTTCCTGAACATCATCGACGAACTGCACCATGACCCGCAAACCCGCGATATCCTGTAAGTCATGTTCCAAAGTATCGTAGCCAATCCCTCTGCGATTCATTTTTTCCTTAATACTTTCAATCGGCTTCACCCGTCCAGTAACAAACTCAATCGGAGAATGCTTGTTTTGTTTACGATACTGTTTGCGAATCCCACGAAGTTTAATCTTCAATTCACCAACAGCTTGAATGTAAGGATCTAAAAATTCTTCCCATTCTATGGTCATATTTTCTCCCTTTTGGTATGTGATTGTGTTGTTGAAAATTTTTGATTTTTTCACTACAATCATATACAATAAATACATTGTCCATTATACCATAAATCGCTTTCAAAGATAGAAAAAAGGTTAGAAAAATGAAACATTTAGAAATTGAACTGAAAACACTACTGAAAAAAGAGGATTACGATCATTTAAAAGAACAGCTTTCCCATATCCAACCCGTCCTTCAAAAAAACTACTACATTGATACACCTGATTTTCAATTACGTGAGAAGAAGGTCGCCATGCGCATTCGCACCTTTTCAGATTGGGCGGAGTTGACCTTGAAAGTACCTCAAACCGTAGGAAATATGGAATACAACCAGAAACTAACTCTTCCAGAGGCTGAATCTTACCTAGAAAAACAAATACTTCCTCAAGGGCTCGTTTTAGAAAAGCTTGCTAAGATTGGTATTGAAAGCCAAGACTGGTTTGTTCTGGGCTGTCTTGCAACTATTCGTTACGAAACGGAAACGTCGATTGGTCTAATGGCACTAGATGAAAGTCACTACTTTGATCATACAGACTATGAACTCGAGCTTGAAGTCACCGACCATGAAAAAGGGAAAGCTGATTTTCAGAAATTCTTAGAAGAAAATCAGATCACTTATCAGAAAGCTCCTTCAAAATTAATTCGTTTTATTAAAAGCATGAAAAAAAGCTGAAATAATCTCCATTTTTTGGTAAAATAATAAAGATAAAATAATTTGAGTTTACAGAGGACGGTCTATAATGTCAGATAGAAACAACATGAAACTTTTTGCACTTAATTCCAATCATGAAATTGCACAAAAAATCGCAGAAACGGTTGGAGTACCTCTCGGAAAATTATCTTCTCGCCAATTTTCTGATGGTGAAATCCAGGTCAACATTGAAGAGAGTGTCCGTGGTTACGATGTCTACATCATCCAATCAACCAGCTACCCCGTTAGCAACCACTTGATGGAGTTGTTAATCATGGTTGATGCTTGTGTACGTGCAAGTGCTCATAGTATAAACGTTGTCCTTCCTTACTTTGGTTATGCTCGTCAAGATCGTATCGCTTCTTCTCGCGAACCCCTCACTGCAAAACTGGTTGCCAATATGCTTGTCAAGGCTGGTGTAAGTCGTGTTCTAACGCTTGACCTCCACGCTGTTCAGGTTCAAGGTTTCTTTGACATTCCAGTAGATAACCTCTATACAATTCCTCTCTTTGCTAAACACTACAGCGATAAAGGGTTGCTGGGATCAGATGTCGTTGTTGTTAGTCCAAAAAATTCTGGCGTCAAACGTGCCCGCAGTTTAGCTGAATATTTAGATGCACCAATCGCAATCATCGACTATGCTCAAGACGATTCAGAGCGTAGCCAAGGTTATATCATCGGTGATGTCGAAGGCAAGAAGGCCATCTTGATTGATGATATCCTAAATACTGGGCGTACTTTCTCAGAAGCAGCCAAAATCGTTGAGCGTGAAGGTGCAACTGAAATCTATGCGGTATCCAGTCATGGTCTCTTTGTAGAAGGCGCTGCTGACCTTCTTGATGCTACTAACATAAAAGAAATCCTTGTGACAGACTCAGTAGCCACAAAAGAAAGAACTCCGAAAAATGTGTGTTATATCACCGCTAGCGAATTGATTGGTGATGCCATCGTCCGTATCCACGAAAGAAAACCAGTTAGCCCACTCTTTGCATATAATAAAAAGGAATAAGGTGATTCTTTGATTTATTTGGACAATGCTGCCACTACTCCAATGTCAGCAGTAGCTATCGCAGAAATGACCAAGGTCATGCAGGAAACCCATGGCAATCCTTCTAGTATTCATAGTCATGGTCGGCAGGCTGGTAAACTGCTCCGTGAAGCCCGTCAGGAGTTGGCTCACTTACTTGGAACCAAGCCACAACGAATCTTTTTCACATCTGGGGGAACAGAAAGTAACAATACAGCCATCATTGGTTATTGTCTCTGTCATCAAGAGCGTGGCAAACATATCATCACGACAGCTATTGAACACCATTCTGTCCTTGAAACCATTGATTATCTGGTTCAACATTTTGGCTTTGAAGCGACAATTATCCAACCAGTGAATCAAGAAATCACTGCCCAGCAGATTCAAGAAGCTTTACGTGACGATACCATTCTCGTTTCCACCATGTATGCCAATAATGAAACGGGTAGTCTCTTACCTATCGCTGAAATTGGACATATTTTAAAAGAGCATCCTGCTGCTTATCATGTTGATGCTGTTCAAGCTATCGGGAAAATCCCTATCCATCCAGAAAAATTAGGAATTGATTTCCTCAGTGCTTCTGCTCATAAATTCCATGGACCAAAAGGAATCGGCTTTCTTTACGCTTCTTCCACGGACTTTGATTCCTACCTTCACGGTGGCGATCAAGAACAAAAGAAACGGGCTGGAACAGAAAACCTTGCTGCCATCGTCGGTATGGTTGCTGCCCTCAAAGAAGACTTGGATCATCAGGCTGAGCATTACCAAAAACTAGAGGGATTAAAAACTGCTTTTCTAGAAGAGATTGCAGATTTAGACTACTATCTCAATGAAAGCCAACACCAACTTCCTTATGTTTTCAACATTGGCTTCCCTGGTCAAAAAAATGACTTGCTCTTGCTACGGTTAGATCTTGAAGGAATTTCAATTTCTACTGGTTCGGCTTGTACTGCTGGTGTTGTACAAACCAGTCATGTGCTTGAAGCATTTTATGGACCAGATTCCCATCGTTTAAAAGAATCTGTCCGTATCAGTCTTTCTCCTCTTAATACCGAGAACGAACTGAAACAACTGGCACAAACCTTAAAAAATATTATTGGAGATTAACCTAATGGCATTCGAAAAAACCATTAAACTACAAAACTGCCGCTACGACTACACACTTAGCCCATCTGTCAAAAAATTCACACTAAAAGACAATACTTTCTTTGAAACAAAGGTAGGAAACTACGAACTGACTCGTCTACTTGAAAAAGTTCCCAACAGTGGTGAAGGTTTCCAACTAAAAATTATCATTAACAAGGAACTTACTGGAGCCAAGCTTAACATCACTGACAAGTCTGGTCTACGTTTGATCAATATCTTTAAATCAGAAGATCACCATATCCACCAAGAGAAATTCTACTTCCTCATGGACAGTCTTGTAGAACGCGGAATCTTCACAAAAGAAGAAAGATAGTTTGCTATGTATCGTCTCACATATAAAGATAACTATCAAGTAGAACGCACACTTGAATTTTCCGATTACGAAGAGCTTATGCTATCACTATCAGGCTGTGTCACCCTGCCCGACACTCTCCTAATCAGCTCCTTAACACTGAATGATAAAGTGATTTATCAAGGATTAGTTGGCGATCTCTACCGTTTTCTATCACAAACTAATTTTTCAGATTAAAACTAAGAATTCTCTTAGTTTTTTCTTGTTTTTGTTGATTTTTTCACAATGTTTCTATAAAATAGAAGAATAGAAAGGTTGTGATTTTGTGAAAGATAAACAGTCTGCTATTCCAAAAGCAACAGCAAAAAGACTCTCTCTTTACTATCGAATTTTCAAGAGATTTCATGCAGAAAAAATTGAACGTGCCAACTCCAAGCAAATTGCAGAAGCTATCGGTATTGATTCTGCGACTGTTCGTCGAGATTTTTCCTATTTTGGCGAACTAGGTCGTCGTGGTTTTGGTTATGATGTCAAGAAATTGATGAATTTTTTTGCTGACCTCCTAAATGATAACTCAATTACCAATGTGATGTTGGTTGGGATTGGAAATATGGGCCATGCCCTTCTCCACTACCGCTTCCATGAGCGTAATAAGATGAAAATTATCATGGCCTTTGACCTAGATGACCATCCAGAAGTTGGCACCCAGACACCTGATGGGATTCCAATCTATGGTATCTCACAGATTAAAGAAAAAATCAAAGAGGCAGATGTCAAAACTGCTATCCTAACTGTTCCAAGTGTTAAATCACAAGAAGTT
>CAJPRB010000043.1:0-11730 GCA_905372925.1 uncultured Streptococcus sp. | reverse complement strand
GAGATCCTGGCCGATACGACTGCGTTCATTTTCAGCCAAGAAAAGATTAAGCTTGGCTGAAAATGAACGCAGTCGTATTGGTCAGGATCTCCATGACAGTCTGGGGCATACCTTTGCTATGTTGAGTGTGAAGACGGACCTTGCCCTCCAGCTTCTTCAAATGCAGGCCTATCCTCAAGTGGAAAAAGAATTAAAAGAAATTCATCAGATCAGTAAAGAATCCATGAATGAAGTTCGTACAATTATCGAAAATCTTAAAACAAGAACCCTTGCTTCCGAATTTGCGACTGTTAAAAAAATGCTAGAAATTGCAGGAATTGAAACGGAAATCAATCACCAACTAGATACAGCTAGCCTAACTCAGGAATTAGAATCAACGGCCTCCATGATTTTACTTGAGTTAGTGACCAACATCATCAAACATGCCAAAGCATCGAAAGCTTACTTGAAATTAGAACGAACAGAGAAAGAACTCATTCTAACAGTGAGAGATGATGGCTGTGGCTTTGTTTCTCTAAAAGGGGATGAACTTCATACCGTTCGAGACCGTGTCCTCCCATTTTCGGGAGAAGTAAAGGTGATCAGTCAGAAGCAGCCGACTGAAGTGCAGATTCGATTACCTTATAAGGAGAGAAACTAAGATGAAACTACTTGTTGCAGAAGATCAAAGTATGTTGCGAGATGCTATGTGCCAGTTGCTTACCTTTCAACCAGATGTAGAGACTGTCCTACAAGCCAAGAATGGGCAAGAAGCAATCCAACTCTTAGAAAAGGAG
Organism: uncultured Streptococcus sp.; assembly: GCA_905372925.1. Classification (GTDB taxonomy): domain Bacteria; phylum Bacillota; class Bacilli; order Lactobacillales; family Streptococcaceae; genus Streptococcus. Next base: position 10,954 of record CAJPRB010000043.1, on the reverse strand, counting down.
TCCGTAGATATCGCCATTCTTGACGTAGAAATGCCTGTTAAGACTGGCCTCGAAGTCTTGGAGTGGATACGAGCAGAAAAGCCAGAAACAAAGGTGGTTGTGGTGACAACCTTCAAGCGTCCTGGCTATTTTGAACGCGCGATTAAGGCTGGAGTGGATGCATATGTCTTGAAAGAAAGAAGCATTGCAGACCTCATGCAAACCTTGCACACTGTTCTCGAAGGGCGCAAGGAATATTCGCCTGAATTGATGGAAGTAGTCATGACTCACCCCAATCCGTTAACAGAACAAGAAATCGCTGTTTTAAAGGGAATCGCTCAGGGCTTGTCTAACCAAGAAATCGCAGACCAACTCTATCTATCAAACGGAACCGTCCGAAACTATGTCACCAATATTCTTTCGAAACTAGATGCTGGTAATCGAACAGAGGCAGCCAACATCGCAAAAGAATCTGGTTGGCTTTGATAAGAAAGATAAAAAACAACTCAAATGATTACTAAATTGAAGGAAATCCATACTAGAATGTAGGAGGCAGATTGCCTCCTTTTTTTGTTTAGAAAAGCGGTGAAAGCTAGTGTCAAAGAGTTAAAAGATCAGAATAAAAATGAAAAATATCTTGACAATGAAGGAAAAATTGTGTTACAATAATAGACGGTACTTTTTACTTTTGGTCTCTCAAAAGTGTACAGGGACGTGCTGACAAATGTTGCAAAAGTACACACAGATGGTAGCTGTCACCAAGTGTATCATCACCAAAAATAAAAAACACAGGAGAATGTAGATGCCTACAATTAACCAATTGGTTCGCAAACCGCGTAAATCAAAAGTAGAAAAATCTAAATCACCAGCTTTGAACGTTGGTTACAACAGTCATAAAAAAGTTCAAACGAACGTTTCTTCACCACAAAAACGTGGTGTTGCAACTCGTGTGGGAACAATGACACCTAAAAAACCTAACTCTGCCCTTCGTAAATTCGCTCGTGTACGTTTGAGCAACCTTATCGAAGTTACTGCCTACATCCCAGGTATCGGACACAACTTGCAAGAGCACAGCGTGGTGCTTCTTCGTGGTGGACGTGTAAAAGACCTTCCAGGGGTACGTTACCATATCGTCCGTGGTGCACTTGATACTGCAGGTGTTAACGATCGTAAACAAGGCCGTTCTAAATACGGTACTAAACGTCCAAAAGCATAAGGAAAGGGGATAAAGAGAAATGAGTCGTAAAAATAGAGCTCCAAAACGTGATGTATTGCCAGATCCGCTTTACAATTCACAACTAGTTACTCGTCTTATCAACCGCGTTATGCTTGATGGTAAACGTGGTACAGCTGCTTCAATCGTTTACGGTGCTTTTGAGCAAATCAAAGAAGCTACTGGTAACGATGCACTTGAAGTATTTGAAACAGCTATGGAAAACATCATGCCTGTACTTGAAGTACGTGCACGTCGTGTTGGTGGATCTAACTACCAAGTCCCAGTTGAAGTTCGTCCAGAACGTCGTACAACACTTGGACTTCGTTGGTTGGTAACAATCGCTCGCCTTCGTGGTGAGCACACAATGCAAGACCGTCTTGCAAAAGAAATCTTGGACGCTGCGAACAACACTGGTGCAGCAGTTAAGAAACGTGAAGACACTCACCGTATGGCTGAAGCTAACCGTGCCTTCGCACACTTCCGTTGGTAAGAATAAGATACTAAGGGCGTTAAAAAAGCGACTGAAAATTAGGAAGCTTGACGAAGAATCAACGATTCTAGGAAAGCTTATCTATTTTCCGAGCTTTTAGCCCGAGTTCAATTATGATGCTAGGAACGGTAAGGATGCAAGGTGAAAATAGGAAACTAACGCAGTATTCGACGAATAAAAGGAAGTTTATCTTTTTCACACAGCATCCCGTTCCGGCTCAAATCGGCTAGCTAACTTTAGCCCGAGTTCAATTCAACTTTTCACACAAGTTGAAACCAACAAAAACAAGATAAACATTGAGAACGGGTAGGTCCTGCCTATCCGTTTTTTCTAAATAATGTTATAATAGATTGTAAAATAAAAAATAGGAGAAACTAACCTCATGGCACGCGAATTTTCACTTGAAAAAACTCGTAATATCGGTATCATGGCTCACGTCGATGCCGGTAAAACAACAACTACTGAGCGTATTCTTTACTACACTGGTAAAATCCACAAAATCGGTGAAACTCACGAAGGTGCGTCACAAATGGACTGGATGGAGCAAGAGCAAGAACGTGGTATCACTATCACATCTGCTGCGACAACAGCTCAATGGAACAACCACCGCGTAAACATCATCGACACACCAGGACACGTGGACTTCACAATCGAAGTACAACGTTCTCTTCGTGTATTGGATGGTGCGGTTACTGTTCTTGACTCACAATCAGGTGTTGAGCCTCAAACTGAAACAGTTTGGCGTCAAGCAACTGAGTACGGAGTTCCACGTATCGTATTTGCCAACAAAATGGACAAAATCGGTGCTGACTTCCTTTACTCTGTAAGCACACTTCATGATCGTCTTCAAGCAAATGCACACCCAATCCAATTGCCAATCGGTTCTGAAGATGACTTCCGTGGTATCATCGACTTAATCAAGATGAAAGCTGAAATCTATACTAACGACCTTGGTACAGATATCCTTGAAGAAGATATTCCAGCTGAATACCTTGACCAAGCTCAAGAATACCGTGAAAAATTGATCGAAGCAGTTGCCGAGACTGACGAAGAATTGATGATGAAATACCTTGAAGGTGAAGAAATCACTAACGAAGAATTGAAAGCTGGTATCCGTAAAGCGACTATCAACGTTGAATTCTTCCCAGTATTGTGTGGATCAGCCTTCAAGAACAAGGGTGTTCAATTGATGCTTGATGCGGTTATCGACTACCTTCCAAGCCCACTTGATATCCCAGCAATCAAAGGTATCAACCCAGATACAGACGAAGAAGAAACTCGTCCAGCATCTGACGAAGAGCCATTTGCAGCTCTTGCCTTCAAGATCATGACTGACCCATTCGTAGGTCGTTTGACATTCTTCCGTGTTTACTCAGGTGTACTTCAGTCAGGTTCTTACGTATTGAACACTTCTAAAGGTAAACGTGAACGTATCGGACGTATCCTTCAAATGCACGCTAACAGCCGTCAAGAAATTGACACTGTTTACTCAGGTGATATCGCTGCTGCCGTTGGTTTGAAAGATACTACAACTGGTGACTCATTGACAGATGAAAAAGCTAAAATCATCCTTGAGTCAATCAACGTTCCAGAACCAGTTATCCAATTGATGGTTGAGCCAAAATCTAAAGCTGACCAAGACAAGATGGGTATTGCCCTTCAAAAATTGGCTGAAGAAGATCCAACATTCCGCGTTGAAACAAACGTTGAAACTGGTGAAACAGTTATCTCTGGTATGGGTGAGCTTCACCTTGACGTCCTTGTTGACCGTATGCGTCGTGAGTTCAAAGTTGAAGCGAACGTAGGTGCTCCTCAAGTATCTTACCGTGAAACATTCCGCGCTTCTACTCAAGCACGTGGATTCTTCAAACGTCAGTCTGGTGGTAAAGGTCAATTCGGTGATGTATGGATTGAATTTACTCCAAACGAAGAAGGAAAAGGATTCGAATTCGAAAACGCAATCGTCGGTGGTGTGGTTCCTCGTGAATTTATCCCAGCGGTTGAAAAAGGTTTGGTAGAATCTATGGCTAACGGTGTTCTTGCTGGTTACCCAATGGTTGACGTTAAAGCTAAGCTTTACGATGGTTCATACCACGATGTCGACTCATCTGAAACTGCCTTCAAGATCGCGGCTTCACTTGCTCTTAAAGAAGCTGCTAAGACTGCACAACCAGCTATCCTTGAGCCAATGATGCTTGTAACCATCACTGTTCCTGAAGAAAACCTTGGTGATGTTATGGGTCACGTAACTGCTCGTCGTGGACGTGTTGATGGTATGGAAGCACACGGTAACAGCCAAATCGTTCGTGCTTACGTTCCACTTGCTGAAATGTTCGGTTACGCAACAGTTCTTCGTTCTGCATCTCAAGGACGTGGTACATTCATGATGGTATTTGACCACTACGAAGATGTACCTAAGTCAGTACAAGAAGAAATCATTAAGAAAAACAAAGGTGAAGACTAATCAGTCCTCACTCTAGAAGGAAGTCACTTAGTGGCTTCCTTTTTATGTTCTATATCAAGGAAGGTTAGAAAAATATACCCTAAACTAAATTTGGCAGTAATAAAATCGTTCAATTCCCTATTCATATTTATAAAAATAGGAAAAACATTCATAAAAACACGTTTAGATAGAAAATTCAGAAAATTGCTTCTTTTGTCTTGAAAATTTTTGAAAAAATGGTATGATAGTAACAAGCTATTTTTAAGAGAAGAGAAAGGGGAACAATGGAGAAAATCAGTTTAGACACTCCTAAGACGGGGTCGGACCTAGTTTTGGAAACACTCCGTGATTTAGGAATTGATACCATATTTGGTTATCCTGGTGGGGCTGTCTTGCCTTTATATGATGCGATTTATAATTTTAAAGGCATTCGTCACATTCTAGGTCGCCATGAGCAAGGCTGTTTGCATGAAGCTGAAGGTTATGCCAAATCAACTGGAAAGTTGGGCGTTGCCGTCGTCACGAGTGGACCGGGAGCAACAAATGCCATTACAGGAATCGCGGATGCCATGAGCGATAGCGTTCCCCTCTTGGTCTTTACGGGACAAGTCGCTCGAGCAGGCATTGGGAAGGATGCCTTTCAGGAGGCAGACATCGTGGGCATTACCATGCCCATTACCAAGTACAATTACCAAGTCCGTGAAACGGCTGACATTCCTCGTATCATTACGGAAGCTGTGCATATCGCAACGACTGGTCGTCCAGGTCCAGTTGTGATCGACTTGCCAAAGGATGTATCTGCCTTAGAGACGGACTTCATCTATTCACCAGAGGTAAATTTACCAAGCTATCAACCGACGCTTGATCCGAATGACATGCAAATCAAGAAAATCTTGAAACAATTGTCTAAGGCTAAGAAACCTGTTTTGTTGGCAGGTGGTGGGGTTAGTTATGCAGAAGCAGCTGCCGAGCTCAATGAATTTGCTGAACGTTACCAAATTCCAGTGGTGACCAGTCTTTTAGGGCAAGGTACGATTGCGACTAGCCATCCGCTCTTCCTAGGAATGGGAGGTATGCACGGTTCTTTCGCAGCTAACATTGCGATGACAGAAGCGGATTTTATGATTAGTATTGGTTGCCGTTTCGATGACCGCCTAACTGGAAATCCTAAGACCTTTGCTAAGAATGCAAAGGTTGCTCATATCGACATTGACCCAGCTGAGATTGGTAAGATTATCAGTGCAGATATTCCAGTGGTCGGGGACGCTAAGAAAGCTTTGCAGATGCTTTTAGCAGAACCAACTGTTCATAACAATACTGAAAAGTGGATTGACAAAGTTACCAAGGACAAGAATCGTGTTCGTTCTTATGATAAGAAAGAACGTGTGGTTCAACCACAGGCAGTCATTGAACGCATCGGTGAATTGACGAATGGGGATGCTATTGTTGTAACTGACGTAGGGCAACACCAAATGTGGACAGCCCAGTATTATCCATATCAGAATGAACGCCAATTGGTCACATCTGGTGGCTTGGGGACCATGGGATTCGGAGTTCCTGCAGCTATCGGAGCTAAGATTGCTAATCCAGAAAAAGAAGTAGTTCTTTTTGTCGGTGATGGTGGCTTCCAAATGACCAACCAAGAATTAGCAATCCTAAACATCTACAAGGTGCCCATTAAGGTCGTGATGTTGAATAACCATTCCCTAGGAATGGTTCGTCAGTGGCAGGAATCCTTCTATGAGGGTAGAACTTCAGAGTCGGTCTTTGACACTCTTCCTGACTTCCAGCTGATGGCACAGGCTTACGGCATTAAAAATTATAAATTTGACAATCCAGAAACGATAGAAAAAGATCTAGAGGCTATTCTGGAAGATGTGCCCATGTTTATCGAGGTGGATATTTCTCGTAAGGAACAGGTTTTACCAATGGTACCAGCTGGTAAGAGCAATCATGAGATGTTGGGGGTGAAGTTCCATGCGTAGAATGTTAACGGCAAAACTACAAAATCGTTCAGGAGTCCTCAATCGCTTTACAGGTGTCCTTTCTCGTCGTCAGGTCAACATTGAGAGTATCTCAGTTGGTGCGACAGAGAATCCTGATGTATCACGGATTACCATCATTATTGATGTAGCTTCTCATGATGAGGTCGAGCAAATCATCAAGCAGCTCAACCGTCAGATTGATGTGATTCGCATTCGAGATATCACGGATAAGCCACACTTGGAAAGAGAAGTTATCTTGGTGAAGGTATCTGCTCCTGCTGAAAAGCGTGCAGAAATCTTGGCCATTATCCAACCTTTCCGTGCAACGGTAGTAGATGTGGCTCCAAGCTCAATCACTATTCAGATGACGGGAAATGCTGAAAAGAGTGAAGCTTTATTGCGAGTGATTCGACCATATGGTATTAAAAATATCGCTCGTACGGGTGCAACTGGATTTACCCGCGATTAATACTCTTTGATTTTCAATGTAAAAAATAACTTAAATTTGTTAAACCAGCCTATAAGGCAATAAAAAATAGAAAAGAGAGAAAAACTATGGCAGTTCAAATGGAATACGAAAAAGATGTTAAAGTAGCAGCGCTTGACGGTAAAAAAATCGCCGTAATCGGTTATGGTTCACAAGGACATGCGCATGCGCAAAACTTGCGTGATTCAGGTCGTGACGTCATCATCGGTGTGCGTCCAGGTAAATCTTTTGACAAAGCAAAAGAAGATGGTTTTGACACTTATACAGTAGCAGAAGCAACTAAGTTGGCTGACGTTATCATGATCTTGGCACCAGACGAAATTCAACAAGAATTGTACGAAGCAGAAATTGCTCCAAACTTGGAAGCTGGAAATGCAGTTGGATTTGCTCATGGTTTCAACATTCACTTTGAATTTATCAAAGTTCCTGCAGATGTAGATGTCTTCATGTGTGCTCCTAAAGGACCAGGACACTTGGTACGTCGTACTTATGAAGAAGGATTTGGTGTGCCAGCTCTTTACGCAGTTTACCAAGATGCTACAGGAAATGCTAAAAACATTGCTATGGACTGGTGTAAAGGTGTTGGGGCTGCTCGTGTTGGGTTGCTTGAAACAACTTACAAAGAAGAAACTGAAGAAGATTTGTTTGGTGAACAAGCTGTACTTTGTGGTGGTTTGACTGCCCTTATCGAAGCTGGTTTTGAAGTTTTGACAGAAGCAGGCTATGCCCCAGAATTGGCTTACTTTGAAGTTCTTCATGAAATGAAATTAATCGTTGACTTGATTTATGAAGGTGGATTCAAGAAAATGCGTCAATCTATTTCAAACACTGCTGAATACGGTGACTATGTATCAGGTCCACGTGTGATTACTGAGCAAGTGAAAGAAAACATGAAAGCTGTTTTGGCAGATATCCAAAATGGTAAATTTGCAAATGACTTTGTAAATGACTACAAGGCTGGTCGTCCAAAATTAACTGCTTACCGTGAACAAGCAGCTAACCTTGAAATTGAAAAAGTTGGTGCAGAACTACGTAAAGCAATGCCATTCGTTGGTAAAAACGACGATGATGCTTTCAAAATCTATAACTAATTCTTAGAATAAAAACAGAAGGCGAGTTGGGGGGTACCTAACTCGCTTTTTACCTTGTAAAGTATTTGAGGAGGAGACATGCTAAGTGCAAAAGATGTGGTGAAAGCCCACAAAGTTTTAAGTGGTGTAGTAGTGAATACACCACTTGATTATGATCATTATTTATCAGAAAAATACCAAGCAAAAATTTATCTCAAAAAGGAGAATGCGCAAAGAGTTCGCTCTTTTAAAATTCGCGGAGCCTATTATGCCATTTCTCAACTATCAAAAGAAGAACGTGAGCGTGGTGTAGTCTGTGCCTCTGCGGGAAATCATGCCCAAGGTGTCGCCTATACTTGTAAGGAGATGAAGATTCCTGCAACAATTTTTATGCCCATCACAACACCGCAACAAAAGATTGGGCAGGTTCGCTTTTTCGGTGGAGAGTTTGTGACAATCAAGTTGGTTGGGGATACCTTTGATGCTTCTGCTAAGGCAGCGCAAGAGTTTACGTTGTCAGAAAATAGAACCTTTATCGATCCTTTTGATGATATCCATGTTCAAGCTGGTCAAGGAACTGTGGCCTACGAAATTCTTGAAGAAGCCCGTAAAGAGTCTATTGATTTTGATACAGTACTAGTTCCGGTAGGTGGTGGCGGACTGATTGCAGGGGTTTCGACCTATATCAAAGAAACCAATCCCGCTATCGAAGTAATTGGTGTAGAAGCCAATGGTGCCCGTTCGATGAAGGCTGCCTTTGAGGCTGGAGGACCAGTTAAACTCAAAGAAATTGACAAATTTGCTGATGGAATAGCTGTGCAGAAAGTTGGGCAGTTGACTTATGAAGCAACTCGTCAGAATGTTGAAACGCTGATTGGAGTAGATGAGGGTTTGATTTCGGAGACCTTGATTGATCTTTATTCTAAGCAAGGAATTGTCGCCGAACCTGCTGGAGCGGCCAGCATTGCAGCCTTGGAAGTTCTATCAGACTATATCAAAGGCAAGACAATTTGCTGTATCATTTCTGGGGGAAATAACGATATTAACCGTATGCCAGAGATGGAAGAACGTGCCTTGATTTACGATGGCATCAAGCATTACTTTGTAGTCAATTTCCCACAACGTCCAGGGGCTCTTCGTGAGTTTGTAAATGACATCTTGGGACCAAATGATGACATCACTCGTTTTGAGTATATCAAACGAGCCAGCAAGGGGACAGGGCCAGTATTGATTGGGATTGCTCTTGCTGATAAGCATGATTATGCTGGCTTGATTCATCGGATGGAAAAGTTTGACCCATCTTATATCAATCTGAACGGAAATGAGACCTTGTATAATATGCTAGTCTAAAATAAATTTGCTATCATATTATTTGCCAATTTCCTATAATGATGCTATAATGATGGTGACGAAAGGGGGAGATTCCCATGGTTTTACATGTTTTACTTGTTCTCTTTATTCTAGTGCTGATTGCATCAGCGATTATTGTCAGCTCTGTGTATGTGGTACGACAACAGTCTGTCGCCATTATCGAGCGTTTTGGTAAATACCAAAAGTTGAGTAATAGTGGTATTCATGTACGAGCACCTTTTGGAATTGATAGAATTGCAGCCAGAGTGCAGTTGCGTCTATTGCAAAGTGAGATCGTCGTGGAAACAAAAACACAAGATAACGTATTTGTGACCATGAATGTGGCGACTCAGTATCGAGTGAATGAGAATAATGTCACAGATGCTTACTATAAACTAATGAGACCAGAAGCTCAAATCAAATCCTATATTGAGGATGCCTTGCGTTCGTCCGTACCGAAATTGACCTTGGATGAACTATTTGAGAAAAAAGATGAAATTGCATTAGAAGTTCAAAAACAAGTAGCAGAAGAAATGTCTACATATGGTTACATCATTGTAAAAACATTGATTACGAAGGTTGAGCCTGACGCTGAAGTTAAACAATCAATGAATGAAATCAATGCTGCCCAACGTAAGAGAGTCGCTGCGCAAGAACTTGCAGAAGCAGATAAGATTAAAATCGTGACTGCGGCGGAAGCAGAGGCAGAAAAAGATCGCCTACACGGTGTAGGGATTGCAGAACAGCGTAAGGCTATTGTTGACGGACTTGCTGATTCTATTCAAGAATTAAAAGGAGCCAATGTTGAACTCACGGAAGCCCAGATTATGTCCATTCTATTAACAAATCAGTATTTGGATACTTTGAATAATTTCGCAGACAATAAGGGCAATAACACCATCTTCCTACCAGCAAATCCTGATGGAGTTGAAGATATACGAACAAGCATATTATCAGCTTTAAAAGCTAAGTAATAACAATTTATTATTTGTTTTCAATAAGTAGATGTTTTTTGGATAATCCTAAAAGAATAGATATATTTCAGTATCGTAAAGAACAAAATAGGAGAAGAACATGGCTAAATCAAACTTTGAAAAAGTAGAATCAGTTGTTGGCTGGGTTCGTGATAAGAAAATCACAGGTTACCGTATCTCTAAGGAAACAAATGCACGTGAAATGTCAATTATTGCTTTGGCACAAGGTCGTGCAAAAGTGAAAAATATTTCATTTGAAACAGCCCTAGGTTTGATTGATTTTTATGACAAGAATCATGAAAAATTTGATGATTAAACTAGGCTTACAGGCAGATTCTTAAAATGGATCTGCCTTTTGTTTTGCAAACAGTTAGCAAAAAGACTGCATAAAATATGCAGCCTTTGTTTGTTAGTTGAGATAGCGTTGAAGAAATTCTCGTGTCCGTTCCTCTTTAGGGTTCGTGAAGAGGTCTTCTGGCTTGCCTTCTTCAGCAATGACACCCTTATCCATAAAGATGACACGGTGTGAGACATCGCGGGCGAACTCCATTTCGTGGGTGACGACAATCATAGTCAGGCCTTCTTGAGCTAGATCCTGCATGATTTTAAGGACTTCACCGACCATTTCTGGATCCAGAGCAGATGTTGGTTCGTCGAAAAGGATGGCGTCAGGATTCATGGAGAGGGCGCGAGCGATGGCCACACGTTGCTTCTGGCCACCAGAGAGTTGTTTGGGTTTGGCTTGCCAGTAGCGTTCTCCCATGCCGACTTTTTCAAGATTTTCTTTGGCAATTTTTTCAGCTTCAGAGCGTTCTCGTTTAAGGACAGTCGTTTGGGCGACGATCGTATTTTCGAGAACATCGAGGTTTTCAAAGAGGTTGAAGGATTGAAAAACCATACCGAGTTTTTCACGATAGTGAGTAAGGTCATAGCCTTTTGCAAGGACGTTTTCTCCTCGGT